>DAORUA010000259.1:0-5560 GCA_035432945.1 Vicinamibacteria bacterium
GTGTTATGCACACGGTCGAGCGGCGAAGTGAACGGCCTCTTCAGGATCGCTTTCATCGCCCTCATGCTGGCCTCATGTGCACCGGCGGATTCGGACCGAGGGGCCACTCCCCAGGCAACGCCAGACTTGCCTAAGAACGTGCTGCTAGCCGAGCCCGACCCCAGCATGGAGAGCATCTCACTGGTCCGAGTTCTGGCTACTCCGCAGGCCGTGGATGGAAAGGCGGTCTCTGTCGGTGGCTACCTCCACCTCGAATTTGAGGCAAGCCTATTGTGCCTTCACAAGGAGGATGTCGATCATCTTCTCTTGGAGAACTGCATCTGGATCGATGTCCCCAAGAGTTCAGAGGTCGAGGCGCTGAGCGACCACTACGTAACTGCGCAGGGCAAGGTGAATGCGCGCGCGAAGGGGCATATGGGCATGTACCAAGCCACTCTTCAGGAAGTGAGCCGGCTCTTCGTTGCGGACCGCCCCCTCCCCGTACCACCGACACCTCCACCTGCACGATGAGGAAGAACGCGGCGGTGCATAACAAAGAATTTTGAACGGACGAGGGCCGCAAGGTGTGCCCCTTCGCCTTCCGCCGGGGGGCAGTCGTTGAGGGCGGCCCTTGCAGCTGACGCCCGGGTGTTGGGCAGGCGGTCGCTGCGCGTAGAGTGACGGCGTGAAGTTCCAATGGGATCCGAGGAAGGCCACGAAGAACCTGGCCCGGCATGGGATCTCCTTCAGAGAAGCGTCCACGATCTTTGGCGACCCTTTGGCGTCTACAATTCCCGATCCAGATCACTCCGTCCACGAGGCCCGATTCCTCACCATCGGCCGATCGAACGCGGGTCGACTCGTTGTGGTTTCACACACCGATCGGGAAGACGAAGTTCGAATCATCAGCGCGAGGCCGGGTACTCGAGTAGAGAAGAAGAAATATGAGCAAGCTTCATAAGGATTCCGTCGACGAAATGCGCGCCGAGTACGATTTCAGCGGTGGAGTGCGCGGCAAGTACTTTGAGCGATACAAGGCAAGTTCGAACATCGTCGTCCTGGATCCGGACGTATCTTCAGTCTTCCCAAATGCTGCGGCGGTCAACGATGCATTGAGAGGCCTCGCAGCAATAGCAAGCAAGGTCCCCACGCTGCCCAACAATGCGTTGCACCAGACAAAGCGCGCGAGGAGCGGCCGTCGCGTCTCGTAGCCGGCCGGTCGTTGAGGCGCGCCCTGCAGGTGAAGCCGAGCGTTGAGCGGGCCTGAAATGAGCGAACCGGTCGTCGCAGGCGGTTTCTCGAGGCGGCACTTGGGCCGGAGATGGAGCGGGGCCGGGCGCTGAGATGGGTCGCTGGCGACGAGGCGTTGATCGCGACCAAGCCCCCGAGATTGCTTCGGCCCAATACCAAACGGATTGGGGCCTCGCAATGACGGCGCCGGGTTTCCTCGCCAACGTCACGCCCAAGGACGTGAGCGGGTCGCAGAGAGCGGGCCCCTACCGCGGGCGCTGGGTCTTGCCGCCGTCGATGATGGGGTACATCGAGAGCTCGATGACCGGGAACTGGGGGCGCTCGAGGGTGAGGGTTCCGGTGTTCGCCCCGAAGAGGGCGCTCAGGTATTCCTTCAGGGTCAGGTTGGTGGGGCCGTAGCCCTTGTCGTAGAGCCAGTGCTCGCAGGCCGCGCCCAGTTCGGCAGCACTCTGGTAGCGCTTCTCGATGCGGCGTTCGAGGGTCTTGCCGAGGATCTCGAGCACGGGCTGGGGGACATCCTTGTTGATTTCGCGGGGAGAGCGCATCACCCCCGCCACCACTTCGATCAGGGTGGCCTCGGCGGTGGCGCCCTTGAACAGCCGGTCGAGGGTCAGCATCTCGTAGAAAACGGCGCCGAGCGAGAAGACGTCGCTGCGGTTGTCCATGCTCATGGAGGCGATGACCTCGGGCGCCATGTACGACGGTTTGCCCACGAGGTTCTCGCTCCTCGTCCCGCTCCGCGCCGCGATGCCGAAGTCGATCAGCTTCACCGTGCCTTCGCGGGTCATCATGATGTTGCTGGGCGAGACGTCGCGGTGGACGATGGCCGCTCGCTCGAAGACGTACTGCAGGCCGCGGCAGACCCGGCTGACGATGAAGACCACGATCTCCGCTGGGGGCAGGCGGTCGAGCATCAGGTGACGGTCGATGAACTCGGAGAGGCTCCAGCCGTCGATGTACTCGAGGACGATGCACAGGTCGTCGTCGATGCGATCGAAGTCGAAGATGCGCCCGATGTTCTCGTGGTCGAGGACCGCGTACCGTCGGGCTTCCTCCACGAAGAGGGAGATGAGGGCAAGATCGTTCGCGTCGAGGAGCTTCTTGATCACCACCGGACGCTCGAAGCCGGCCTCGCCGGTCAGCCGCGCGCGATACACACGGCCCATGCCGCCCGCTCCCAACTCCTGCTCGAGGACGTACTTGCTTGGCATGGTTTCTCGCGTTCCCTTCGGAACATTCTACGCACGGGAGCGCCCGTATACTGCCCGGCACTTGAAAACCTCGATGCGAATCATGGCTCTCGACATCGGCGACCGGACCATCGGGGTCGCCTGCTCGGATGAAGGCCTCATCCTGGCTTCCCCGGTCGAGACCATCCAGAGGCGGGGGCCAAAGGCCGATTCGATGAGGGTCGACGCGCTGGTGAAGGAGCGCGGGGTCACCCGGGTGATCGCGGGCCTCCCCCTCACCCTGCGGGGGGTCGAAGGTCCCCAGAGCGTCAAGGTGAACGAGTTCGTGGAGGTCCTGCGGCGGAGGCTCCAGGTGCCGGTCGAGATGTTCGACGAGCGCCTGACCACGCGGGAAGCGGAGCGGACGCTCATCGCCGCCGACATGTCCCGGGCCCGGCGCAAGGAGATCATCGACCAGATGGCGGCGGTCCTGATCCTCCAGACCTGGCTCGACGCGCGCGCCCACGCCCAGTCGGGGCCGGTCTCATGAAGCTCCGCATCGGGGCCCTCCTCCTGCTCGCCGCCCTCGGCCTCCGGCTGTGGTGGCGGGTGGAGACGGAGGCTCCGCTCGGCGGACCGGCCGCCGAAATCGTGGTGCCGCCCGGGGCTTCCACCCAGGGCATCGCGGAGAAGCTTTCGGCCGCGGGTCTGATCAAGCGCCCCTGGGCGTTCTCCCTCCTGGTTCGCCTGCGCGGGGACGGAGGACGGATGAAGGCGGGCCGGTATCGCTTCGAAGGCCCGTATTCCCTGCTCGACATCGAGCAGAAGATCGTGGAAGGGGACGTGGAGCGCCGCGAGATCACGTTCCCGGAGGGCCGGAACATCTTCGACATGGCCGAGATCGCGGCCCGGGCCGGCCTTTCGGCCGACGGTTTCCTCGCCGCGGCCAAGGACTCGGGCCTGATCACCGATCTCGACCCCGCGGCGAAGACACTCGAGGGGTATCTCTTCCCCGAGACCTACGACCTCAAGGACGGTGCGAGCGAGGCCGCGCTCATCGCCGAGATGGTGAAGTACTCCCGCAACGTGTTCGATGAACTCGGACTCGCCTCCGAAGGACGCGTCATCGCCGGCCTCCCTCTCAACCTGCGACAGATCGTGACCCTCGCCTCGATCGTGGAGCTCGAAACCGCGGCCCCCGAGGAGCGCCCGCGGATCGCCGGGGTCTTCCTCAACCGCCTGCGCATCGGCATGAGGCTTCAGACCGACCCCACCGTGATCTACGCGCTCAAGCTCGAAGGCCGCTACAACGGCAACATCCGCAAGGCGGACCTCTCCGGAGACTCCCCCTACAACACCTACCGCTTCGCGGGCCTGCCGCCCGGGCCCATCGGCTCGCCCGGACGCTCCGCTCTCAATGCCGTGCTCGATCCCGAGAAGACGGACGCTCTCTACTTCGTGAGCCGCAACGACGGCACCCACGTCTTCTCGAAGCGGCTGAGCGACCATGAACGGGCGGTGGACGAATTCCAGCGGCGCCGATCCGGCAGGGCGGCACGACCGTCCGGATCTCCGCCGACGCCGCCCCGGTGAGGAACCCCGGCGCGGGCACGAGGGTGGCGCTCGCCGCGTTCGTGCTGTCGTTCCTCGTCCTCGTCGCGAACGGCCGGGCGATCGGATCGGGCGACACCAACGCGATGGAGCGAACCGCGGGGTCGCTGCTCGAGCGGGGTTCGGTCGTCCTTCCCGAGGACGGGACCTCGGACCCGTTTACCCGCGCGGTTCCGGGAGGGAGGGTGTCGATCTATCCCGTCCTGCCCGCCGCTCTCGCCGCACCCCTGTTCTTCGTGTGCCGCCTCTTCTTCGACCTCGGCCCCGCGGGCCTGCAGGTCGCCGGGAAACTGAGCGCCGCCTTCCTCGCCGCCCTCGCCACTTCGATGCTGGCCTGGTCGTTCGCGCGTCGCACCACACCCCCGATGGCGCTTTGCTCCGCCCTGCTGTTCGGCCTCGGAACGAGCGCCTACTCGACGGCGCAGGCGCTCTGGCAGCACCCGGCCGTGCTCCTCTTCCTGGTCATCGCCATCGATGCGCTCGATCGTCTCGAGGCCGGTGCTTCACCGGGACCGGCCCGGCTCGCCGCCTTGTGCCTCTTCCTCGCCGCGGCCTCGAGGCCCGCGGTGATTCCCATGAGCGGCGTGCTCTTCGTCTATCTCCTGATCCGCGCGCGCGCGCAAGCCGGAAGCCTCATCGCCATCGGCTGCGTTCCCGCGGCGGCTCTCGCCCTCTACAACGCGGCGTTCTTCGGCGCGCCGTGGCATTTTGGTCCCGCGGCCGTGGGCGGCCGTTTCTTCGAGGCCCTGCCCGAGTCTTTGGCGGGCCTTCTCGTCTCGCCCGCGCGCGGTCTCCTGGTGTTCACGCCCCTTGCTCTGGTGGCGGCCTGGGGCCTCATCGCCCAGGGCCGGCGCCCCCTGGCGCGCGGCCTCATGGCCGCGGCCGCCGTCCACTTCGCCTTCGTCGCGGCCTGGAACGAGTGGCATGGCGGCGAATCCTTCGGACCGAGGCTTCTGACCGACCTGCTTCCCGCCCTCTTCTTCTTCCTTCCCGAGGGCCTCGCCGTCCTGCCGAAGACCGGGGCGCTGCTCGGCCTCGTCTCCCTCGCCATTCAACTCCTCGGCGGCTGGACTTACGACTACCGCTGGGAGCGCCTTCATCAACGCGGACAGGAGTTCGATTCCGCGCTGTGGTCGTGGGCCGGCTCTCCCCTCGCTTTCGCGGTTCGCGAGGGCGTTGTGACCCAGGGTGTCCCGGAACTCGATGGGCGGCGCGTGCGCCTCCGCCTGCATCGCTTCGTTCCCTTCGGCCCCGAAGGCTCCACCATCGAGGGCACTCCAACCGGCCTGCGGATCGGCGGGGCCGCGCTCGTCCGCGACATCCGGCTCGAACGAGGGGCGCGGATGGCGGGGGGCTGGATCTCGCTCTCTCACCCGGGCGACGCGGTGGCCTTCCGCACCGGGCCTTCGAGCGTCCGGACCGTGCGCCTCATCGGCTCCCTTCAGGGCCTGCTCCGGATCGACACCGCGCTCGGTTCGACGTCCATCCCTTCCTCGGGCGACTTCGACCTCAACGTGCCCCTCGCCCTCGCTCCCGGAGACGAGGTGTAC
>DAORUA010000260.1:0-5530 GCA_035432945.1 Vicinamibacteria bacterium
CTGGTCATGGGCGAACCCGGCGAGGGCCACGCGCACAGCGACCAGGGGGCGTACGAGACCGAGATCCACGGCGTCCTCGAGAACGACATCCACCTCGACGACCTGGTGAAGATCGCGGCGGGCGTCGGCTTCCATTCCCCGCAGCTGAAGCCGTTTCCAGACCCCGGCGCTCTCACCTTCACCCTCGAGCAGAACATCAAGTTCATGGAGGGAGACGACAACATCTTCCCCGTCGACACCGTGCGCGAATCCTTGCGCCACTTCATGATCCTGTCGCTCTTCAAGGGCAAAGGGACGCCGGACAGCCGGAATCCAAGCGTGCTCCGCGCCGAGATCAAAGCGCTGGCTCTGACTCCCCGGCCGGCGGGCGAGGGTTCCATTCAGGCCGTCCGGGTCACCAACACCGGGGACACGCTCTGGCTCCGCGAGGAAACGCCTCTCGGCGGTTTCGTGGTGCTCGGCGCGCACCTCCTCAATCTCAAACGGGAGACCGTGGCCCGCGGTTTCGTACGCGTCTACCTGCCGAGGAACGTGGCGCCGGGAGAATCCGTCGAGATGGAGATCCGCCTGCCGAAGGCGAATCCGCAGGGCGACTGCCTCGTCCAGCTCGACATGGTCGATGACCGGGTCGCCTGGTTCGAGCAGACCGGCTCGCCCACTCTCCTTCTCGCCGATCGTTTCGAGCTTCTGACCAGCGAGGCACCGGGATATCTCTTCGCGAACCTGAACCTGGCGAAGCCGGACGTGTCCACGTCCCGCGGGCCTCTGTCACCCGGGCAGGGGATCGAGGTCACCCTGCAGATCCACAATGCCGGAGACACGCGCTGGATCGCCGGCCCCGCGGGCGTTCGAGGCCATGTCTGCGTGGGCGTGGTCATCTGCAACGAGGCGGGCGAGGTCATGGTCCGCGACCACGAGCGCTTCGAGTTGCCGAAGGACATGAACCCGGTGGAGAGAACCGAACTCACCTTCACCTGCCACGCGCCGAAGGCCCCCGGGAAGTACCGGCTCCGCTTCGACCTCGTCGACGAGGGAATCAGCTGGTTCGAATCCTTCGGTGTTCGCACCGTCGACCTGCCCATCGAGGTGACGCAGACCTGAAGGTGTCGTCTGTGTCGTCGTTTGGTAGCATAAACGACGACATGATCGACACCCCGGTCTCCCGCGCCGCACCCCTCCGCCGGTGGGCTACGACGCGGTCGTGTTTCCTCTTCGGCCCCCCTCGATCCCCGGCCGCGCAAGGTCGGCCGGATCGAGATCCTCCCCTGGGCTGACTTCCTCGACGCCTTGTGGGACGGCGACTTCCGGGGCTGAACCGGTCCGACTTCACGACTGGACGAGGAGGCTCGGGACCACCGCGTCCCAGGTGTGGCGGCCCGCGTAGGCGAGGCCGTTTCGGCCCACTCGCTCGGCCAGCGCCTTGTCCCCGGCCAGCCGATCGAGAGCCTCGGCGAACGCCGCGGCCTCGGGCTTGAGAATCCAGCCAGTCGCGTCCGTCTCGACCTGCTCGGTCGGGCCGCCGGAGTCGGTCGCGGTCAGGACCGCCTTGCCGCTCGACATGGCTTCGAGGGTGACGAAGCCGTAGTCCTCGTTGCGCGGCGCGAAGTACACGGCCCGGCAGCGCGCGTAGTGATCGAGCTTCGCGTCCTCGGACAGCGCGCCCACGAGATCGACGCGGCCTTCGAGGCCTTTGTCGCGGATCAGGCCACGCAGGCGGGATTCATCGTCGCCCTCCCCCGCGATGACCGCGCGCAGCGATCGGTCCTTCATCGCGGCCATGGCCTCGATCAGCAGATCCATCCGCTTGAGGGCGTGAAGGCGGCTCACCGCGAAGATGTACGGCTCGTAGGCCTCGCACCGGTAGTTCCGGGCCGGCGCGGGCGGGTGAAGCACGGTCGAGGGCACGCCGATGAAATGGTTCAGCCGGTCGGTCACGGTCTGCGAAATGGTGAAGAGCTTCGTGACGTTCTGCGTGAGCAGGCGGCGGTCGAGCCGGTGGATGAAGTACCGGCGAATCGTCTCCTTGAGCCGGCCCTTGCGGCCGAATCCCTGCATGACCGATTCCCACAGATCGTAGTACTCGCGCATGGTGTGGGTCAGCCAGCACAGGTGCTTCGGATGACGCAGCGCGAACGCGGGATAGCGCATGGTCAGGATCTGATCGATGGGGCGCCCGTCGGCCCCTTCGGAGACATCGGTCAGGCGCGTGGCTTCGTAGGCGTCGAACTGTCGGCCGAAGCGGTTGGTCGGAGTCTGGAAGATCTCGGCCTCGTGTCCCGCGCGCTGCAGGGCGGCGACCGTCTCTTCGGCGATGACCATGTGTCCGCCGCGGACGAAGGGCGCGGACGACGTGACGACCAGGATCCGGCTCATGCCTGCCGTTCAGGCGACAACGCGTCACGCCGCCTGATGATCTTCGCGGGAACGCCGGCCGCGATCACCGAATCGGGGAGCGACTCGTTCACCACCGCGCCCGCGCCGATCACCACGTTCGCGCCCAGGGTTACGCCGTCGAGGATCTTCGCGCCCGCGCCGAGCCACGCGTTGCGCCCGATGGTGACGCCCTTCGAGGGCCGGGCCTGGTCGATGATCACCGCGCCCACGTCCGCGTGGTCGTGCCCGCCGCCCACCACGTAGGTGTAAGCGGCGAAGAGTCCGTAGTCCCCTATCTCCACCTTCGACGAGGAGAACACCTCGCAGTTGAAGCCGATGTTGATGTGGCTGCCGAGGACGATGTCCCCGTCCTTGCAGGAGAGGATCGAATTGCGCCCGATGAAACCGTGGTCGCCGATCCGGATGCCCTGGTTGGCGACGCCCTTGGCGTCGAGAAGCACGTTGTCGTCGATCACCGTCCCCTCGCCGATGTGGATCTTGTGGGGATGGCGGAGCGTGACGTCCGCTCCGAACACCACCCCCCGGCCGCACGAGCCGAGCAGGGTCGGGTACAGGAACTTCCGGAGCACCAGTCCGAGGGCGCCGGGAGCCCGCGAAGCGAGGAGCATCACGAGTTCGAAGTGCACGAGCCGGAAGAAGTCCCGGGAGCCGATGACGAGGTCCTGGTACTTCTCGGAGGACGAGCGCGGGTCCTTGATCACGGCCTGGATCCCCACGTCCTTCATGGACGGGGAGCCGTTCATGCCGTCCCCCCCGGCTTCGGAGAACCGGCGCGTTGTCGTACGATCACGGTTCATTCTCTCAAAAAGCGACCTCTTGAACCGCACTCTCCTCCTGATCGTCAAGCTGGTCCTGTCCGTCGGACTGCTCGCGTACCTGCTGCAGAGCGTCGACCTCTCCGACGTCCTCCGCCACTTCATCGACGGGCAGCATGGTCTCTTCGCGGTGGCCGCGGGCGTCTACATCGTGGTGGTCCTGCTCTCCACGCTGCGCTGGAAGGTGCTGCTCGATGCGATCGAAGGCGGGCCGACCTTCGGCGAGCTGGTCCGGTCCTACATGGTGGCCTCGTTCTTCGGCAACTTCCTGCCCAGCAACGTGGGCGGCGACGTGGTCCGGGTGCGCGACACCGCGAAGCACGCCGGATCGCACACCGCGGCCCTGACCGTGGCCTTCGTCGACCGCGTGGTCGGCTTCGTGGCCCTCTACTCCATCGCCCTGCCCGCGTTCCTCCTCGGCGGCTCGCTCGTGCGTGGCCTCGCGGGCGCCCGGGTGATCCTCCTCGGCCTCACCGCCCTCTTCATCGTCCTCGGCGCGATCTTCGCCCGCTCGGGAATCGTGACCCGGGTGGTCGAAACCGTGGGGGTCCGCCGCTTTCCCTGGATTCACGCGAAGTTCGAGTCGGTGCAGGCCACCGTGAACGTCTTCCGCGCGAAGAAGGGCGCGCTGGTCGAGGCCTTCGTCCTGTCCCTGCTCCTCCAGTTCCTCGGGGTCTGTTACTTCTTCCTCGTCGCTCGCGCCTTGAGGATCCCCCTGGACCTCGGGACGGCCATGCTGATGGTGCCCCTGTGCTCCCTGATCCAGGCCATTCCCATTTCGTTCAACGGATGGGGCATCCGCGAAGGCGTCTACGTGCTCTATTTCCACCAGGTCGGCCTGCCCCGGGAAAGCGCGCTCGCCTTCTCCATCGTGGCCGCGGGGCTCGTGGTTCTTCTCTCCATATCGGGGCTGTTCGTGTGGCTGGCGAGGAAGTCGCACGCGCACGACGCCCCCAAAGACAGCGACTGATGCCCGTACTCAGGCGGAGTGCGGACGCGGGGCGCCTCCTCCTCGATCTGGTCACCCGGGACCCGGCGTTCGTGAGGGGCGGCGAGCTCGAGCCCGGCGACATCCCCGTCTTCACCTTCCACAGCCTGGAGCCGCGCTCGTTCGAGCGGAAGATGGCGTACCTCAAGGACGCCGGGTACCAGGCCATCGGTCTCGCGGAGTACCTGGACGTTCTGTCCGGGCGGCGCGGGGCTCCCGGGAAATCGGTGCTGATCACCATCGACGACGGCCGGGCCAGCACCTGGACGGTGGGCTACCCGATCCTGAAGAAGCTCGGAATGCGGGCGACCGCGTTCCTCGTCACCAGCGCCGTCCACGATTCCCCCGACGTCTCCAAGACGATCGGCGACGAGCCCGAAGCCCTTTGGCCCGCGCTGGTGGCGAGGGACGAATCGCGCGATCGGCCCTTCGTCACCTGGGGCGAGGTGCGGGCGATGCGCGACGTGATCGATCTCGGGAGCCATACCCACCTTCATGCCCGGATTCCGGTAGCGACCGGAATCGAAGGGGTGATGACGGAGGCGATGCAGCGGGGTTACCGGGAGTTCGACTGCCCCTTCGTATGGATCAACGGCCGCCAGGTGCGCGGGCGTGATGTGCCGCCGGGAACACCGCTCCCCGTCTCCGCGCCAAGGCTCTCGGGGCGGCCGGCCTGGCGCGCCGTCGATGGACGATTCGAGACCGAGGCGGAGGTCCGCGATGCGGTTCGGTTCGACCTCGGCGAGGCCCGGCGACTGCTCATGGAGAAGGCGGACGTCGACGCCACGTCCTTGTGCTTTCCCTGGCACGTGGATTCGCCCCTGGCGAGAGAACTGGCGGCCGCGGTCGGTTACGTGGCGGGTTTCGCCGGCAAGGCGCCGGCAGCCCCCGCGATTAGCCGTCTCGGATGCGATCCTTTCGCCATCGCGCGCGTGGGCGAGGACTACGTGGAGCGGCTCCCCGGTCCGGGCAGGCGATCCCTGCTCTCCGTCCTCCGGCAAAAAATGCGTCGCGGGTGATCAGTCGATAATTCAATTTACCCGCAAGGCTAGTATTTTCATTACTTAGCTCTGGCTCATCGGGATCATTGATCGCCGCGGTGCAACGAGTATCCTGCACCTGCGAAGGCACACCATGGCGCACGTGAAGACTCCGAGCCGAACCCAGAGAACCCGGCGCAAGACCCGGCAGTGGAGCCTTCTCGTCCTCGCCGGACTCCCGCTCTTCGTCCTGCACCTCGGCATGCTGTTTGAGCGTGCGCTGCAGCAGGAGACGCCCGACGCGATCGTGCTCCTGCGGTGGAGTCTGGCCGTGGCCCTGCTGGCGGTTCTGA
>DAORUA010000261.1:0-5501 GCA_035432945.1 Vicinamibacteria bacterium
GGGCGAAGCTTTTCCGAAGGAAAAGTGCGAGCGAAGCGAGCACCCTTGACTTCGTGACACGCGGAGGCGACGCTCCAAGCGTCGAAGGTCTCGATCCGGCCGTCGGATCGGACGCAGGACGACGCTCACGCCTCACCCGTACGCTCACGTTCTCACGTGCACGCGCACGACGGGCTCGCGGAACGGAGGTTAGCGCGACGTTCGAACGGAGTTTCGCGGCTGCGAGATTGCTTCGTCGCACCACCAACGGAGTGGCTCCTCGCAATGACGGCTACTTTTCGCTGACGCGCACGCTCGTCGCGGTCGCAGACGGACGGTTCGCGCTAGGCACCGGCTTTCGCCGGTGTGACGGCGACGGCACGGGGGGCGGCTGACGCGCACGTGCACGTGCACGTGCACGCTCACGTGCTCACGGGCACGGCCGCTTCGCCGCTACTTCAGGTACCCGAGCGCCCGAAGCCGTTCCTTCGCGTCCTCGGTGAGCGGTTGCGCGGGACCGGGCGGACGCACCGCGCGGAGATCGACCTCCCGCAACATCTTCGCCTTCAACGCAACGATCGCCGGGTCCTGCGAGTCGATGAGGTTGACCGCTTCCCCGGGATCCTTCTCGACATCGAACAACTCCGTGTTCCCCGACAACCGATGGATGAGCTTGAGATTGCCCGCGAACACCACGGTCGTGCTCGGGCGGCCATCCTTGGGCATCGCCTTGTCGAAATCCTGCCGGGCCCAGGCCTCCGTGGTGATCCTGGGATTCAGATCGATGGCGCTCAACCAGTCGAGTGAGTTCCGGCTCAGGACGTCCTGAACCATCCGAAAGACCTCATGAAGGCCGGTGCGCCGGCCGGTCCGGCCCTGCGGCACCACCCCCGGGAGACGCAGGGCCAGGGGCACGTGAGTGCTCCCCTCGTAGACCGCTGCGGGATGGCCGCGCAGCTTGCGCTCGCCGAAGTACTCCCCGTGATCGGCGGCGACCACCACCAGCGTGTCGTTCAGCCGGCCGCGCTGCCTCAGCGTTCCCAGCAGCCGCGCCACCTCGGAATCGATGTACGCGATCTCCGTGTCATACATGTCGATGGGCTTCGCGGTGGCCGGGTTGAACCAGGGCGGAGACCCGATCTGCGCGTGCGGATCGTGGGCGTCGAAGTAGTTGAGGAATAGAAAGAACGGCTCGGCCTTCTGACTCACGATGTCGATCGCGGCGTCCGTCACCTGGGTGGCGGTCCAGTTGTTGGGAACCAGCCGCCTGCGGGAGCGCGTGATCCGGCCGAACGCCCTTCGAAGCGCGGTGGAGAGCGAGGCGAAGCGGACGCCGCGCACGGCGGTGGCCGAGAAGGTGTCGAAGCCCTTCTGAAGGCCCGTCCACTCCGCGAGGAAGATGTCGTTAGCGCTCACCCCCGCCGTCCGGTAGCCCTGGCCGCGCAGGAACGAGGCGAGGGTGTCGACCTCGGGCCACAGGCGTCCGTACGCGGTGTCTCCGCCGAGCAGAGGGCGCGCGCCGTGGGCGCTCGGCAGCAATCCGGTGAAGAGGGAGGCGTGCGAGGGTAGCGAGAACGTGCCGCTGGAAGCGGCGCGATCGAACACCAGGCCGTCCTTCAGATACTTCCCGGTGAGGGCGAAGGTCGGCCGGGAGTAACCGTACAGGTCGAGATGATCCGCCCGCACGGTATCGAGAACGATGAGGAGCACGTTGGGAGCGCCCGCTTTCGCGGAAGGGGAACCGGGAGGGCGGACGGCTTCCTCCTTGTAACTCGGCGGTCCCGAGCCTCGCTGCCAGGCGATGGCGAACGAGGCCGCCACCAGGACCAGGGACAGGGCCGCGAGCGGCCGCCGTCTCGTCGCCGCCACCGCGATCGCTCCGATCACCGCGACCGCCGCGCACCAGGCCACCGACGTCGCGATCTGGGCCGACGTGATCGCGAGCACGCGGTCCGCTCGAAGGGCGAACGCGAGCGCCGCGCCGAAGTAGAGAACGAGGGTCGCAACCACCCGCCCTGGAGTCAGCCAGGCCCGATCGGAAGGCCTCCGGGTTTCGCGCCACACGAGGAGCAGGCACAGCGCGATGGGCAGGAGCCCGGCCACGAGATGCTCGGGAACGCGCTGCCCGCGCCCGCGCCAGAAGAAGAGGACGGGCGGAAGCAGGGCTCCCGCGGCGGCGAACAGGCCGAAGACTCTGTGGGGCCGGACCTGGGCGACGGCGAGGACGGTCGCCTGATAGAGGACGAGCACGGCGAGTGGCGCCAGCGCTATCTCCACCACGTCGCCGGTGGGCGCGAAACCGGTGACGTAGGTGAGCACGACCTCCACGAACGCCCACAGCCCGCCGAGGACAAGGCCCGACTCGATCGCGCGCTTGAAGGTCACGCGCCCTCCTTCAGCCGCCGCACCAGCTCCGCCATGGAGGCCGGTTCCCCCCGGGTCAGGCCCAGCGCGGCCGCCGCTTCGCCCAGGACGCGCTCGACGCTCCAGCCCGCCGCGCGCAGCTCCCGGATTCCCGTGTCCCGGTTCGACTTCGAGAGCTTCCGGCCATCGGGGCGCAGGATAAGGGGATGGTGAAGGAACAAGGGAGCGGCCTTTCTTCCCAGGAGACCGGCGAGGCGAATCTGACGCCCCGTCGAGGCGAGAAGGTCCTCGCCGCGGATGACCAGATCGACGCCCTGGTCGAGGTCGTCGACCACGACCGCGAACTGGTACGTCCAGTGCCCGTGACGATCGCGCACGAGCACGTCGCCGGCCTGGTCGGAGGGAACCTGCTCGATCGCCCCCAGCCGGAGATCACGGAACGAGATGGTCTCCCGTTCCATGCGCACGCGACGCGCACGCTCTCTCGCCCCGTCGACCGCGGCATCGCGGCACGTCCCCGGGTAGCGCAACTCGCCTTCGCCCGGACCGAGGGCGGCCTCGATGGCCTTCCGCGAACAGGCGCAGGCGTAGACGAGGCCCGCGCTTTCCAGCCGGGCCAGCGCAGCCTCGTAGGTGGAGAGCCGTTCGCTCTGGCGGGAGAGAGGCGCATCGGGCCGAAGCCCGAGCCACTGCAGGTCCTCGAGAATCGCCGCCTCGAACCCGGGCGTCGAGCGGGTGCGGTCGTGATCCTCGATCCGCAGCAGCACGCGACCGCCGAAGGCGCGAGCCATTCCCCACACCGCGATGGCGTTCGCCGCGTGGCCGAGGTGAAGGAAGCCGGTGGGCGCCGGAGCGAACCGCGTGGTGAAACCGGACGGCGGCGCGTGCCGCAGAAGGAACGCGGTCAGCGCTTCACCGCCACGCCCACCACTTCGAAGCGCGCCCCGAAGAGCAGGGTTCCCGAGCCGAGAAAGGCGCGCGCCGGGAACTCCTTCGTGAAGTACGCGCGGTAGACGGCATTGAAGGCGTCGTAGTGCTTCACGTCCGAGCAGTAGATCTGGACGCTCACCAGGTCGTCCATGGTCATGCCCGCCTTGACCAGCTGGTTCTTCATCGAATCCATGACGAGCTTCGCTTCCTCGCTCACGTCCGCGGGGGGCTTTCGATCGGGCCCGAGGCCGATCTGGCCCGAGATGTAGAGGGTGTCCCCCACCTTGACCGAACCCGAGAACGGCGGATCGGTCTTGTTGAGAGCGTTGCTTCTCCCATCGATGAACGTCCGCGGCGTTCCCGCGAGGGCCACGGTGGCGGCGAGAGTCAGACCGAGGGCAATACCTTGGATCGGGCGCATGGAAACTCCTCCTTGATGAAAGGCGAAGTCTATAGTTCGAAGTGAATGCCGCTGCTCTCCCTCCTCGTTCTGGCCACCGTCCTTCAAAACGCGCCAGGAAGACCGTACAGCGAGGAGCGTCAGCTCCTCGACCGCCACCTCGCCCAGCTCGCGCGCGCGCTGCCCGATGCGCCCACCCCCAACGAGGACGCGGCGCTCCTCCGGCAGCTCGCGAATGAGGCCGGCCTGCGCAACATCGAGGTCGGCCCGCCCACCATCACCGAGACCGGCGCCCTCGGGCAGTCGCGGCGGGTGGTTCTGGCCGCCGCGACCTATCCCGACGCGGACCGCTTCTTTCGGGCCCTCCAGGGATCGCCGAGACTGATCGACGTGGAGAGCGTGGTCCTGCGGGTCGCGGACTTCGGCGTGCGCATCGAGGCCCGGGTGCGGCTGCATCACCGGGCGGCCCGGGCCGCGGCCACGGCCAGCCTCGATCCGGCGCGGGCTCGCAACCGCACGCGCGGGGCCACCAAGGAAGAGGCGGCCCGCTTCGCCCGCGACGAGCAGATCGCCCTCGACAAGACCATCGCGCTCGAGGACCTGCGGCGGGGCCAGACCTCCCCTCGCATGTTCCTGGCCGAGACCGGCTCGGCTTTCCGCGATGCCGCGGCCGCGTTGACCTTCGGGTCTCTCGACGGCGACACCGGCCGGTTCAACCTGCGCGGCGTGGTCGCGGGGATGGGCGCGGCCGACGCGCTGGAGCGGCGCCTCGAGGGCGGCTTCTTCAGGCTCCGTGAATTCTCCCGCACGCAGAAAGAGGGGTGTTTCGAGTTCGAGGTGGTGGGCGAGTCGTACCGCGCCGGCCCGGAGGCGGCCCTTCCCTTGCCCGTGGACGAGCCGTTCCGGCCGACCGAGCCCTTCTGCCGGCGGGACCGCGATCCCCTCGCCCTCGGCGCGCCGGGGACCACGCTCCGCGCGACCGGCTCGGAGCAGGGCGGCCTGTCGCTGCGCGCGGTGGACGCCGATCTCGCCGATGTCGCGGCCATGATCGGGGCCCTTTCCCGCGAGCCCTTCGTGGTGGCCGAGGACGTGCGGGGCCGCGTGAACGTCGACTTCGCGGGGCCCTCCCTCGACGACGCGATCAAGGCCCTGCCGGTTCAGGCCGACCGGGTGGGCAGCGTTCGTCTGCTCCGCTCGACCTCAGCCGCGCCCATCGCCGAGGCCGATGACGCGCCTGCTCCGGGACGGCTCTCGCTGCGAGCCAAGCGCGCCCGCGGCGAGGACGTGCTCGCCGCCATGGCCGAGGCCGAACCGGCCTTCGCGGCCCTCGGCCCGTCGGGCCTTTCCAGGGTCAGCGTCTTCGCACGCGAGGCTCTCATCGGCGACGTCCGCCGCGCCGTCCTCGCCGCCCTTGGCCTCGAGGAAACACGCGAGGAGAACGCCCGCGTCCTGAAGCTCCGCGGGAACGGCGGCGAGATCGGCCCCGTGGCCGCCACCACCGCCGCCCGCATCGTCTTCCGGGCCCGCGATCTCACGGTCGAGGAGATGGCGCTCGCGGGAATCGGAAAGTCGGCCGACGAACTCGTGGCCTTCGTCTACGCGCCCCTCGGAGAGATCGTGGCCCTGCGCCTCGGCGACACCCTCGCCGACGGCGTCATCGCCGGCCTCGACGCGAATGGGGTCCTCATCGACACCGCCGAGGGCCCGGTCCGCATCTCCCTCGCAACCACGCGCGCGCGTTAACCCTGTAGGGGCCGGGCATGCCCGGCCCGTTGCAGGGGGACATGCCGCCCCCTTGCGGGGCACATGCGCGGCCCGTTACCGGGGG
>DAORUA010000262.1:0-5487 GCA_035432945.1 Vicinamibacteria bacterium
TCTCCTTCGCAAGCGGCGTCACCAGGGCGGGATCCTCGAGCGCCGGACCTCCCACCTTGTAGACGCGCCGCCCTCGGGCCATCAGAGGAGGCCCGCCGTCTCTTCGAAGCCCTTGGCCACGTTCATGTTCTGGATGGCCTGCCCGGCCGCGCCCTTCACGAGGTTGTCGAGGGCCGAGACCACGATGGCGCGGCCGGGAGCGCCCTCGTGCACGGACATCAGGCAGAGATTCGTGTGATTGACGTCTTTGAGCTTCGGTGCTTGATCCACCACGCGGACGAAGGGCGCGCCCTCGTAGTACGAGGCGAGAGCCGTGCGCAGCTCGTCCGCGGACCGCCGGGTGCGGACGTAGATCGCGGAGAGGATGCCCCGCTCCACGGGAAGGAGGTGCGGCGAGAAGGTGAGCACGGGCCGGACCCCCGCGCACCTCTCGATCGTCTCCTCGATTTCCCCGAGGTGACGATGCTTCCGGCCCTGCGCGTAGATGGAGAAGTTGCCCTCGACCTCGCAGAACAGGAGATCCTCGCGCAGGGACCGTCCCGCCCCGGAAGCGCCGCTCTTGGCGTCGACGATGATGTCGTCCGGCTCCACCAATCCCTCCTTGATCAGGGGCAGGAGCGGGAGCATGGCCGCGGTCGCGTAACAGCCGGGATTCGAGATGAGACTCGCGCCCTTGATTTCAGATCGGAACACCTCGGTCAGGCCGAAGACCGCCTGCGACAGGAGCGCGGGCGCGCCGTGATCGTGTTCGTACCAGCGCTTGTAGCTCTCGGGGGTCCGGAGGCGGAGATCGCCCGAGAGATCGACGATGAGGGAATCCGGCTGCGCCTCCCGGAGCCTCGCCACGTAGCTCGCGGACGTAACGTGGGGCAGGCAGAGGAAGTAGACGTCCGCGCGACGAGACAGCCCTTCCTCGTGGGGAATGTGGGGCTTGCTGGAACCGGTCGAGAACTCGACCGAGGCGCGCGGGTGGCGAGAGAGCCAGCGCGAGAGTTCGCGACCGGAGTAACCGGACCCGCCGAAGATGCCGACGGTGACGCCGTCTGGGGTAGCTGCGCCCAATTCCTGTGTCTTATGACCTCGTGCCTGACGAAAGGGGGATAGTTAAAAGAAACGACCCGCCGGCGTCCTCACCTTCGCAGGGGGACGGAGCGGGTCGAAGGCCGTGCCATCGGCCGCGGTCTAGAACATCGGGCGGGAGATCGAGAGGTCGAAGGTCTTCGACTTCCTCGAACCGAAGAGCTTGTACTCGCGGGTGTAGACGCAGGAGACGGTCCGCAGGCCGCCGATGCCTCCGGCCGAGGTGACGGTGCAGGTCTCGGGATCGAG
Organism: Vicinamibacteria bacterium; assembly: GCA_035432945.1. Taxonomy (GTDB): domain Bacteria; phylum Acidobacteriota; class Vicinamibacteria; order Fen-336; family JAGNNV01; genus JAGNNV01. The sequence continues at coordinate 1,330 of DAORUA010000262.1, forward strand.
GTAGGGCAGGAGGCCGGACTCCTCGACCGCCTTCCGGATGGCCGCCTTCGCGCGAAGATCGCCGTCCTTGTTGGGAGGGAACCTGCCCGCGACTTCGGTGAGCTTGTCCTCGAACTGATAGTTGTCCCAGTAGATGGGTCCGATCTGCGAGGCGGCCATGGCCGCCGCGATCACCACGACCAGCATGATGATGCTGCCGATCTGGCCTTCGCCGCGTTCGGTCGACTTGAATTGAATGGCTTTCATGGGAACTCCTGTTTCGAAACTGCCTGAGACTACCTGATCACGTGAAAGAAGCGCGACCAGCGGGTCCGGCCCAGGGCGGAGAACGTGTCCTTCAACCACTGGAAGGAAGCGCCCTGCTGGTACTCCTCGCGGGAGGCCTCGTAGGACCAGTAGACCACGACCGCGCGGCCCTTGACCTGCGACACCGGCAGGGTGCCCCAGAAACGGCTGTCCCGGCTGTTGTCGCGGTTGTCGCCCATCATCATGAGCTGGCCGGCGGGAATCTTCTGGGGGCCGAAATTGTCGCGGATGTCCTCGCCCACGAGCCCATAATCGGGATCGGTGCGCTTGAGGGGCGGTTCCAGGAAGTGCGCGTACCCCTCGGTCAGGGCCTTGCCGTCGATCAGGACCTGCTTGTCCTGGATCTCGAAGGTCTCGCCGGGGAGGCCAATGACCCGCTTGATGAAATCGCGGGTCGGGTCCTCGGGGAACTTGAAGACGAGCACGTCGCCGCGGACGATCGGACGCTTGGCCAGGAGCAGGTCCTCGAACCCGCCGAGGGACGGCGAGAAGACCAGCTTGTCGACGAGCAGGTGGTCGCCGATCAGCAGGTTCGGCTCCATGGAGCCGGTGGGGATCTTGAAGGCCTGGAAGATGAAGGCGCGGACGAAGAGGGCGAGGATGACCGCGCCCACGAGCATCTCGAGATATTCGCGTACGACGGATTTGGTGGGAACGGGGTTCAACGTCTCTCTCCTTCAACGTCTCGGCCTGATCCGATGATCGGGCTTGCTCAAGAGCCCGAGAGGATAATTCGAAACGGCGGAAAAGGAGGAACGCGGCGTAGGGTCCGGGCGCCCGATCAACTTCGAAGGCGGTGTCTCGCGAGCTGGAGGGCGCGCCGCGCGCCGCGAACCGCGGCGTGAACCGGCAGGAGCCACAAACCCGGAAGATCCCAGGAGCGCCTCCAGACCTGCAGGAGGCCACGAGCCCCTCCCGGCCCGGCGCCCCGGCGAACCAGCCGGTGGTGCTCGTCCAGGCGCAGCGCGATCGCCATGAGGGGACCCCGAAGATCCGGCCTGGTCCGCCGGGCGCGCGCGGCGTGCCGCTCCCGCCTCGTGGTCGGCGCGGCCGCGAGCGCGCTCAGTGCCTGCCCGGGTATGGCCGCCCCGAACTCCTCGCGAAGAAAGCGGAGGGCGTCGTGAACGCTCGTGCTCAGGCGCAAGGCGATGGCCCGCGCGACGAGCGCGCCCCAGTCCAGGCGATCTCCCGAAGAGCGAACCACCGCCATCGCGTCGAGGACCCAGCGCTGCGGAGCATCCCAATCCCAACTCGACCCCGAAACGCATGCGTGGAGCAGCTGGTCCGCGGGTCCGGGCACCCGCACCGTCACGCCTTGATACGTCATCTCGGCCGCGCTGTCCCAGATCGCCCGATCCTCCTCGAGCTCGAACGCGCGCCAGTGCAGATCGAAAGGAGGCGCTCCTTGCCTGGTGAAGGGGACGGAGTGGACGATCGCCCGGGCCGCGGCGTCGACCGGCGCGGCCGGAGCGTAGCCGCGCCCCAGGAGGAGGGCGATCGCGCGCTCGGCATCCTCCTCCTTGACCATCACATCCAGATCGACCATGGGCCTCAGGCCGGGATCGCCATGGTGCGCGGCGACGAGGGCGGCGCCCTTGAGAAGAAGGACGGCCACACCGCTTTCACCGAGCGCGCCCAGGACCGGCGCGGCATCGTCGAACCGCAGGAGATTCGAGTAGCGGGCGCGGAGGTACTCGGTCCGGGCAAAATCCAGCCAGGGGTCCTCGGGCGCGACGTCGCGCAGATTCGAATAGACCGCGGGCAGAAGCCGGGATGAGCCCACGCGAAGAGGCCGGGTCGCCTGGGTTCGCCAGGTCTCCCATGCCCCCAGGGCCGCGTCGCCCCGAAGAAGCGCCGCCCGCAGCAGGAGGATTTCGAGGGGGGTCGGACCGCAGTCGAACGGAATCGCCTCGAGCCTCGTCACCAGGCAAGACCCAGACGTGATTCCGGGGCGAAGGAGGGTACCCTGAAGGCACCTGGCGGGTGTGTGACTGGAGTCACGACCCGCCTGGAGGCGAAGCAGGCGTTCAAGCTAGTATTTCCTTATCTTCCCCGCACTTCAGTCTCCGCACTTTCGTCACGCTTCATGATATCCGCCGACCATGTCCTCCTTCAGGCTCCACTAGAACGGTCGCCAGCCCGTAAAGGTACTGTAATGCCAGTGAGTTACCCCACGTTGCCCCCAGCAGCGCCGCGCAGGCGGGGTTGGGCCGGATTCGCGCCGAGGCCTTGGCGACGCGGCCTGCGTATGGTCGCCTTCGCGACCCTGCTCTTTTCGATTGGCTTCGTCACGGCTTTCGCCGGCACCCCGGCGGGATACAGCGAGTACATCGTTCCCTTCGACGAGGATGTCTTCGCCTACGTGACCGACCCCGTGGTGAGCGTAGCGATCGGGCCCAACGACACGACGTTTTCGCTGATCTCCGCGACCGCGTGGTCCGACACCGTGACCATCTACTACGACCACTGGGAGAACGGCTACAACTACGACCCGAACAATCCCGACGCCACTGCGGACGAGAAGTACGTCATCAACAAGAGCCAGACTCTGAACTTCCAGAGCCTGGCCATCCCCCGTCCCAGGACCCTGGCCGACGGAAACACCTACCGCGGAAATGTCGCCTCCGGGACGAGTCCCACCGCCGATTGCGCGGCCCAGCCCACCCCCGCAGCGCCTCTGATTCACGTCACCCTCAACTACTGCTACGACGGCCGCGATCGGATCATTTCGGTAGGCGCTGCGACCACGTTGACCCGCGGCGGATATGTGAACTCCGTCGGCAAGGTGGCGGCGATCGGCGAAGAGGTTTATCCCCTGGCGCCGCAACTCGTCAAGTACGTCCTGCCCTTCGGCGACGACCCCACGCGAGTCGACTATGAGCGCGTGGCCGCCCTGATCCAGGCCACGGAAGACAACACCACGATCCAGATCGATTTCAACGCGGACGGGGTATTCGACTCGTTCAATACTGAGGACGGCTATCGAACCGCGCGCGTCGATCCCCTCGACAGCACGGTCCTGACTCTGCAGAAGGGCCAGACCTACATCCTCGACACGGACAGCAACGGCGTGGCCGGCGCCGGCCTCCCCCGAGGCGCGGTCATTCTCGGAAGCAAGACCCTCCAGGTGGAGTACTTCTACGGCGAGATCGACTCCAGCTACAACACCCGCGCGGTCTCCGCCTTCCCGCGAGGCTTCTGGGGCACCGAGTACTACGCGTCCGCCGACGGTGGAACCGGCGGCACCGACGTCCTTCTCTACAACCCCAACGCCACGGACATCACCATCAGCTGGCAGACCGCCACGGGAAGCGGCAACTTCACCCTGTCCGCCAACGCGACCGAGTTCTTCAGCGATGCTGCCAACGCGAACATCTTCCTGCCCGACGGCTCCGGCGCGTATCTGAAGGGGACGGGGCCGTTCTGGGGCACCTCCGACATCGATCAGAACGGTGCCAACTTCGACTGGGGCTACAGCCTGGTGCCGAGCTACCTTTTGTCGGACGACCAGGTGGTCGCGTGGGCGCCTGGAAACGCCCCCGCCCTCGCCTGCAACGCGGCCAACGGTCGCGGAAACGGGCTCTTCGTCACCCCGGCCTACGACAACACAACCTTCTTCATCGACGCCAACGGCGATGGCACGCCGGACACCAACCCCAGCATCGAGGTGCTCCGCGGGGCCACCGCGGTGACCGCGACCGGGTCCGGTTACAGGGCGAACCGGCTGGAGTCCCTATACATCACGGGCAGCAACTCCGGAACGCTCGCGGGCAGCCTGTGCGACCTCACCGGCGCGCGGATCTACGCCACCGGACCGTTCGCGATGGCGTACGGCGAGAACCCGAACAAGAC
>DAORUA010000263.1:0-5480 GCA_035432945.1 Vicinamibacteria bacterium
CCCCTTTGCGGGCGGCCACGTCCTTGCTTCGATCGAACATCACCTTGCCGTCGACGAGCGTCATCTCCACCCGCGTGTCCGGTGCGAACGGATGCGACTTGAAGATCGCGAGATCCGCGTCCTTGCCGACTTCGATCGAGCCCGCCCATTTGTCGATGCGGAGTTGCTTCGCCGGGTTCAGGGTCACCATCTTGAAAGCCTCGTCCTCGGAGACGCCGCCGTAGCGCACGGTCTTCGCGGCCTCCCAGTAGAGGCGACGCGCGAGTTCGTCGGAGTCGGAGTTGAGGGAGACCAGGACCCCGTGGCTCGCCATGATGGCGGCGTTGTAGGGAATCGCATCGAAGGCCTCCATCTTGTAGCTCCACCAGTCGGAGAAGGTCGACCCGCCCGCTCCGTGCTTCGCGATCTCCGTCGCCACCTTGTAGCCCTCCAGCACGTGCTGGAAGGTGGCGATCTTGAAGCCCATCTCGTTCGCGACGTCGATGAGCATGAGGATCTCATCGGCGCGGTACGAGTGCGCATGAACGAGGCGCTTGCCCTCGAGGATTTCCTTCAGGGCCTCCATCTGGAGGTCTTTCCTTGGCCCCAGAGGAAGCGCGGCGGCGGGGGCGTTCTTCGCGGGCTTCTTCGCGCTCGCGGTCTTGACCGCGGCTTCGTAGTCGTCCCAGGACTTCTTGTAGGCCTTGGCCTCGAGGAAGGCGTTGCGGAGCGAGACCTCGACGCCCATGCGGGTGGCGGGATAGCGCCGCACGCCGCCGCCGAAGCTCGCGCGCTTGGGATTCTCACCGAGGGCGAACTTGATCCCGGGAGGCGCGCCCTGGAAGAGGAGCGCCTCGCCTGAGGCGGCGCCGTAGCGCAGCTTGATGGTGGCGTTCTGGCCCCCGATGGAGTTGCACGAGCCGTGGAGGACGTTCGCGGCGGTGACCCCGCCCGCGAGCTGCCGGTACAGGCTGATGTCGCGCGGGTCGAGGACGTCGGCCACGCGGACCTCCGCGGTGACGATGTTCGTGCACTCGTTCACGTTGTCTTCCATCGCGGTGTGGGAGTGCGCGTCGATGAGGCCGGGCGTCACCACGCGTCCGGAAGCGTCGATGACGGTCGCGCCCGCAGGAACCGCCACGTCGGCGCCCACCGCGGAGATCTTGCCGCCCTTGATCAGGATCGTGCCCTTCTCGATGTTGCCGGCCGGGCCCACGGTCATGATCTTCGCGTTGGTGATCGCGGTGACCGCGTCCTGAGCCGCGGCGCGCGGGCCGAAGGACAGGGCGAGGAGGCCGGCGAGGAGGAGGGCGCCCTGGTTTGGAATCCGGTTCTTCATCGCTTCACCTCCGCGTGCTCACGCATGCCTTCATTCATTTCGCCGGGACGGGGAGGACCTCCGCCGGGCGGGCCCGCGGGCTTTTCCTCGGGCTCGTACAGCTCGCCGTCGACGAAGACCATCTTGACCTTCGCATCCCTGGTGAGGGGCTCGCCGGACCACACCACCACGTTCGCGATCTTCCCTTTTTCGATACTGCCCATCCGGTCGGCCACCCCGAGGATCTCCGCGGGAGTGAGAGTCACGGCGCGAAGGGCGGCATCCCGGGGCAGGCCCTTCTCGATGGCCTTGCGGATGCCGGCGAGGAAGTCGCTCGCGAAACCGGAAACGAGGGCGAAGCGGATCCCTTCCTTGTGGAGGGCTCCTGGATTCTTCTCCGCGCTCTCGATGTCCGCGCGGTCCTTGTCGTCGTCGCTGCCCCCGAAGAAGCCGCCCACCTTCGGCGGATCGAAGTTCACGCTCACCAGGAGCGCGGGCTTGCGCTCTTTCAGCAGGGCCGCCTCCTCGAAGGCGTGGGTGTTGCCGGCGAGCACGAGCTTCAACTTGAACTCGTCGGCGAGGCCGAAGGCGCGGCGCAGGTCGCCGATGCGCGAGGTCTGGAGGAGCAGGGGAGTGGTTCCGCTCGCCACGTCGGCCCAGACGTCGAGCCCGGGATCGAAGGCCGGGCGCTTCCGGCCGCCCGGGGCCTTTTCGTACGCGGTCATCTCGGCGCGGTGATAGGCGCCGTCGATGAGGGCCTGGCGGAAGAAGGCCATGGTCCCCATCAGGGACCCGGGGTATCGCTGACCGAGGGTAGTGAGGCTCGCGGCGAGGGCGATGTGGGGCTTCACCACCATCGCCTCGGGACGATCGCCCACGAGGTTCATGACCGCCGCCGCTCCGAAGACCAGGCCTTCGCGCGGGATGGGGACGATGGTGGTGATGCCCGAATCGCGCGCCTTCAAGGCGTCCACGGCCCGGACCCGCTCGTAGATATTCGAGGCGGGAGCGATCGGATTGGGCGCCGGGGTCGCCGCGGCCGCGCCGGCTCCGCCCGCGCCTCCTCCCGCGGGCCGCGGGGCGGGCATGCCCGCGCCCGAGTACGCATCGATGAGGCCGGGGGTGAGGGTCAGGCCGGTTCCGTCGATGATCCGGGCATCCTTCGGGATGGTGACCGACGCGCCCACCTCAACCACCACGCCATCCCGCAGGACCACGGTGGCGTTGTCGAGCACCACGCCCGACACCGTGACCACTTTGGCCTTCGTGATGGCGTAGGAAGGAGTCTTGGCGGCGTGGGCGTCGGGGGCCAGCAACAAGGCCGCGGCGAGTGCGCAGGCGAGGGGCGGCAAGGCGAGCCCGGGCCGAGGTTGTGTGTTCATCTTCCTGGTCTCCAGTGGGAGGGTGTCGAGGGCGCCTGGGGGGGCGGAGCCCACCCGCGGGCGAATAAGCAAGTATAGGGTGCGAGACGACGGCCCGCATGGGACGTCTCGAGCCGGGTGAGGCGGCGAAGCGCCGGAATAAGATGAAGGGATGCTCACGCGCGGCGTCTTCGTCGCCTCGGCCTGCTTCGTTCTCTCCGGCGCTGCGGCTCTCATCTACCAGGTCGCCTGGCAGCGGCTTCTGACCCTGACCACCGGGGTATCGATCCATTCCGTCGCCGCCATCACCGCCGCCTTCATGGCCGGCCTCGGCATCGGCTCCCACGTCGGGGGAATCTGGTCCGCGCGCCTCTCACCGCGCCGCGCGATCCGGGCCTTCGCGGTGGTGGAACTCGGAGTGGCGGCCTTCGCCAGCGTGAGCGTCCTCGTCTACTACCACGGGCTCTACAAGCGGCTGCCCTGGCTCTACGATCACGGCGCGGGGGCGACCTTTGCCGTGCATTTCGTCTCCCTCCTCCTTCCCACCGTCCTCATGGGGATGTCGCTCCCGCTCCTGGTCCGCGGGCTCGTCCTCGCCCCCGAAGGGGCGCCCCGGACCATTGGCCTGCTGTACTCGGCGAACGCGCTCGGTGCTTCCGCGGGAGCTTTCGCGACACCCTGGCTGCTTATCCGCTTTCTGGGCGTCGATGGCGCGGTGCTCTGCGGAGCCGGGCTGAGTGCCCTGGCCGGACTCGGGGCGCTCGTCCTGTCCCGCCATGCCGGGGAGGCGAAGGCGGAGTTATCCGGCGCGGCCCCGGGCCTGTCTCCGCCGAAGATCGAGGAGGCGCAGCCCCTGAAGCTCTGGATCGCGCTTTACGCCCTCTCCGGCTTCATCTCGCTTTCGCTCGAGATCGTCTGGTTCCGGGTCCTCGACGTCATGGCCAAGGGCGGAGCCTTCACATTCGGGACGCTGCTCGGGTTGTACCTCGTGGGACTCTCCGCGGGGACGTTCGCGGCGACCTTCAAGGCGGCGCGCATCCGCAGGCCGCTCCGGGCCTTCCTCGTCTGCCAGGGCCTCATGCTCTTCGCCACCCTCCTCGCCCACCTGCTCGTGGTGCGCCTGCCGTATTCCGGGAATTCGCTCGAGTGGATGGTGCGCTACGGAGAGAGGACCACGTCCTTCCTGAACATGGGCACGATCTCGGCGGGCGAGTTCGCCTACATGTACGTGGCCATGCCATTGGTCCTTTTCGGACCCTCCACCTTCTGCATGGGCTTCGGCTTCCCGATCCTGCAGCGGGCCGTCCAGGGCGATCCGGTGTCCGCGGGGCGCAAGGTCGGTCTGCTCCAGGCCGCCAACATCGCCGGCTGCACCCTGGGGAGCCTCGCCACCGGCCTGATCCTGCTCGACGCCCTTGGCACCGCGGGCATCTTCAGGTTGCTCGGCCTCCTCGGTCTCGCGGTGGCGGCGTTTGGCGCGGTCGCGCTGAAGGCAGGATTCCTGGGCTGGCTCGCCGCCGCGCTGCTGGCCGTGGTCGCCTTCTTTCCGGACAACCAGGCTCTCTGGGTCCGTCTGCACGGCGATCCCGCTCCGGCCGAGTCCTTCTTCGAAGAAGACGCCGCGAGCGTCGCGGGTTTCTCGCCGCGCGAGGGAGGGGGCTACAGCCTCTGGACCAATGGCCGATCCATCAGCTGGATCCCCTTCGGCTCGGTTCACACCATCATGGGCGCGGTTCCGGCGCTGATCCACCCGAGCCCGAAGGATGTCGCGATCATCGGCCTGGGGTCGGGCGACACCGCGTGGGCGGTGGGGCTGCGAGAGGAGACCGAGAGGATCACGGTGTTCGAGATCGCCACTTCCCAGCCGAAGCTGCTGGCGCGCATGGGCCAGGCCAGGGATGTCGACCGGCTCGGCGCGTTCCTGGGCGACCCGCGGGTCCGGGTGGTGAAGGACGACGGACGACGCCGGCTGGCCAGGGACGGCTCGAAATACGACATCATCGAGGCGGATGCCACCTTCCCCGACAGCGGTCTCTCCGGGAACCTCTATTCCGTCGAGTTCTTCGAACTCGCGTCACGCGCCCTGAAGCCCGGCGGGATCATGCTGACCTGGGCGCCCACCGCGCGGGTGCAGACCTCCGCCCAGCGCGCTTTCGCCCACGCGATCCAGATGGAGAGGGTCCTGGTGCTCAGCAACGAGCCGCTCTCCCTCGATCCCGAGACCTGGAGAGCCCGGCTGAACTCCGAGCGGGTTCGAAAGTACCTTGGCGAGGAGCGGCTGGCTCCGATCCAGCGGGCCCTCGACAACGCCGTCCTTCCCGAGCCGGTGAATCCCCGGCACGAGTTCAACGAGGACCTTCAGCCCCGGGACGAATTCGCCCGGCCGCGCCGTCGCCGACCCTGAATCACAGGGGGCTCTTCGCGGCGAAACGCGGAGGGGCGATCGAGGCCCCCGCGCTAGAATCCCGCGCTCTCCCCATGGATTTCTTCGGCACCGGCGAACATCGTCAACGCGTCCTGTTCGTGTGCACGGCCAACGTGGATCGCTCCAAGACCGCCGAGGATCTCTACGAGAACGATCCCCGCTTCGAAGTGAAGTCCTGCGGGGTGGCGCCCTTCGCCCAGGTGGTGGTGACGAGGGAGCTCCTCGACTGGGCGGACTTCGTCTTCGTCATGAACGAGAGCGAGGACCACCACGTGACCGCGATCCGGCGGCGCTTCCCCGGACTCTCCAAGGACGTCATCGACCTCGACATCGAGGACCGCTGGAAGAGAGGGCATCCGGAGCTGGCGAGGCTCATCGTCTCGAGGCTCGAGCCGCA
>DAORUA010000264.1:0-5475 GCA_035432945.1 Vicinamibacteria bacterium
GGCCAGATGTTCCCCGAGTGGGACAACGGGGTCGAGCGGATGGTGCCCGACTACGGACGGCTCGGCCCTGGCCGGATGCACGCCATCCTGTTGACCCACGGCCACGAGGATCACATCGGTTCCCTGCCCCAGGCTCTCCAGTGGTCGAAGGCGCCGGTGTACGGCACGCGCTTCACCCTGGGCCTCGCGGGGCGGAGCCTCGCCGACGCCGGCATGGAGGCCGAGTTCAGGACCATCGAGCCCGGCGTGGTCATCGAGGCCGGGCCCTTCCGCGTTCACTCGCTGCCGGTGGCGCACTCCACGCCCGGGTCCGTCGCCTTCGTGATCGAGTGCGGCGGCCTCGTGATCCTGCACACCGGCGACTTCAAGCTCGCGAAGACCGCCCCCGCCGCGGACCGCACCAACCTCGAAGCCTTCGCGGAGTGGGGGCGCCGCGGGGTCGACCTCATGTTCGGCGATTCCACCGGCGCCGAGACCCCCGGGGTCACCGGCCACGAGGACGACGTGATTCCCGGGATCGAGGCCGCGTTCGACGAAGCGGAAGGGCGAGTCATCGCCACCTGCTTCTCCTCCTCGATTCCCCGCATCGAACGGATCGCGCGGATCGGCGGGGCTTCGGGACGCAAGGTGACGTTCGCGGGCCGGCGCATCACCGAGAACGTGACCCTGGCCAGAGACCTCGGGCATCTCACCATCGACGCCGAGGTGCTGATGCTCGACGACGCGGTCACGGGGCCTTTGCCTGCGCGGGAGATGCTCATCTTCGCCGCGGGCTCGCAGGCCGAACCGCGCTCGGCCCTCGCCCGCATGGCCGCGGGCCAGCACCCGCTGGTCAAGATCCAGCGGGGCGACCTGGTGCTCTTCTCTTCGCGCGTCATCCCGGGCCGGGACCGGATCGTCTCGCGCCTCATGGCGAAGCTCATCCGCGCGGGCGCGCGAGTCGTCCACGGCGGATGCGCGCACGTTCACGTCTCGGGCCACGCCGCCCAGGACGAGCTGAACGAGCTGGTGAAGCTGGTGCGGCCCTCGCTCTTCGTGCCCATCCACGGGGAGTTGCGGATGCTCTCGGCCCACGCGCGCCTGGTCGAATCGGCGCTCCCGGGGGAGGTGAAGGTCCACGTCATCGAGAACGGCGACGTGCTGCGCGTCAGCGAGACGGAAGCGCTTGTGGTGGATCGGCTCGCCATTCCGCGGCGCTGCATCGGCGCGGGCCTGTCCGGCGACCTCTCGGAAAACATCCTCGTCGAACGGCATCGCCTCTCCACCGCGGGTTTCGTGAGCCCCATCGTCTACGTCTCGGCCGCGAACGGAAAGTGGGCGCGGCCCTGTGAACTGGTGACCCGCGGCTTCCTCGACGGGGGCGTCGCGGAGTCCGTGGTGGCGGAGATCCGCGACACCGTGAACGCGACGGTGCGCGAGTGGGCGACCGACACCTCGGCCAAAGGCCTCTCCGCCACCATCGAGACCGACGTCATCCGCCTCCTGCGGCGGCGGTTCCAGCTGCGGCCGGTGGTGGCCCCGGTCCTGGTGGAGATCTGACCGCCATGGCCGCCAACACGTCACGCACGCTCTGGCCCGAGCTCAAGGGCGCCTGCCTCCTCGGCTTCGCCCTGATGCTGCTGCTCTCCTTCGCGACCTACGATCCGCATGACCCCACGCCCTGGTTCAGCACGGGCGCCATGGGCGAACCGCGCAACTGGATCGGGCGTTACGGCGCCTTCATCTCCGAGCTCTTCGTGGGCCAGGTCTTCGGGATCGCCGCGTTCGTCCTCCCCCTCGGCCTCCTCATCGCGGGGTGGCGGCTGCTCTGGCGCGAGGAACTGGACGCGGCGGTCACCAAGAGCGTCGGCCTCGTGGCCCTGCTCCTCTCTTCCGCGGCCTTCGCGTTCATCGCCCTCAGGACCGTGCCCTTCTCGGGCGAGCCGATCCGGGCGGGCGGGGCCATCGGCGAGGCCCTCGCTCTCTTCCTGACCCTTCGGGTGGGGCGGTTCGGCGCGGTGGTGGTCCTCGGCCTGTCCCTGTTCACCGGCCTCATCCTCACCACCCAGTTCTCCTTCTCCGCGTTCCTGTCGTCCCTGGTGGCCTGGATCGCCGATCGGATCACCGCCGCGCGGGTCGGCTTCGCGCACTGGCGCGAAACGCGCCGGAAGGATCATCTGCGTCAGCAGGTCATCCGGAAGCACGCGGCCCGCACCCAGGAAGGCGGTGAAGAGGACACCGACCTTCCGGTGATCGACCCGGCCGAGGCGCGCTTCATCGATCTCCCGCTTCACGACAGCGCGATCCCATCGCCGGGCTCCGGTCCGGCCCCGTCGCCCGAGGCTCCCCGTCACCTGGGCCTCGTGTTCGACCCGATCTCCGAGCCCGAGGCCTATCCGGTCCGGTCGAACCAGAGCATGACCGGCACCGGCCGCCCCGTGACCCCCTTTGCGCGGCCCTTCGAGGATCTCGATCTCCATCCCGCGACACCCGAAGGCTCCCACGCCCAGGCCGACGACGACCGGTTCCAGTTCCAGCCGCCGCCCATCGTGGCCGTGGCGCCCCCTTCCCCCGCCTCCGTGGTTCCCATCCAGAGCTCGATGATTCCGAACGCGCCGGGCCCGGGCTCCGCGCCCCCTCCTGGCCCGCCCATCGTCGAGGCTCCCTCCCGCGCCGCGCTTCGGCGCAAGCGCGAGCCTCTCACCCCCGAGGTGCAGAACGCGCGCTCCGCGGTCAAGCGCGGCCGCTTCGCCCTGCCCCCGGTCAGCCTGCTCGACCCGACGGTGGCGGTGTCGAGCTACGACCGCACCAAGCTCACGGACCGGGCGCGGGTGGTGGAGGCGAAGTGCAAGGAGTTCGGGGTCGCGGGGGCCATCGTCGAGATCCATCCCGGCCCCGTGGTCACCACCTACGAGTTCAAGCCCGACGCGGGGGTCAAGTACGCGAAGGTGGTCTCGCTCGCCGACGACCTCGCCCTCGCCCTCGAAGCCGAGTCCGTGCGCATCGACCGCATGGGCGGGCGCGGCACCGTGGGCATCGAGATCCCGAACGAGGAGCGCGAGATGATCGGCCTGCGCGCGGTCCTCGACTCCGACCTCGCGAAGCGCTCGTCGGCGCGGCTGCTCATCGGCCTCGGCAAGAACGTGGCCGGCGATACCTACATCGCCGACCTCGCCACCATGCCCCACCTGCTCATCGCCGGCGCCACCGGCACGGGCAAGAGCGTGGGCCTCAACTGCATCATCGCGAGCCTGCTCTTCCACACCACCCCCGACGAGTGCCGGCTGATCATGATCGACCCCAAGCGGCTCGAGCTCGGGGTGTACGAAGGCATCCCCCACCTTCTCGCTCCCGTGGTGACCGAGCCCAAGCTCGCGGCCAACGTGCTCAAGTGGGCGGTGGGCGAGATGGACAAGCGCACCCGCATCCTCGCCGCCGAGGGGGTTCGCAACATCGAGCAGTTCAACAACATCATCAAGAGCGATGGCGAAGCGGAGTCGGGTCTCACCCCGCTCCATTACATCGTGATCGTGATCGACGAACTCGCCGACCTCATGATGGTGTCGTCGAAGGACGTCGAGGAGTCGATCACCCGCCTCGCCCAGATGGCGCGCGCGGTCGGCATCCATCTCATCCTCGCCACCCAGCGGCCGTCGGTCGACGTCATCACCGGCCTGATCAAGGCGAACTTCCCCGCGCGCATCTCCTTCCGCGTGTCCGCCCGGGTCGACTCCCGCACCATCCTCGACGCGAGCGGCGCCGAGCAGCTCCTCGGCCGCGGCGACATGCTCTTCCTCCCCCCGCAGAGCTCCCGGCTCGTGCGCGTGCACGGCGCCTACGTCTCGGAGAAGGAGATCGGGCGCATCACCGAGTTCCTGCGCACCACCGGCGAGCCCACCTACGACAATACCGTGGGCAAGACCGAGGCCTCGGCCGCGGAGAAGGCGCGCGCGGAGGATCGCGACGATCTCTTCGACGAGTGCGCGCGCCTGGTGGTCGAGCAGGGCCAGGCCTCCACCAGCATGCTGCAGCGGCGGTTCCGGATCGGGTTCTCCCGGGCGGGGCGGCTCATCGATCTCATGGAGCAGGACGGGATCATCGGGCCGGCGGACGGCGCCCGTCCGCGCGAGATCCTCGTCCCCAAGAACTTCTTCTCGGAAGTGGATTCGAGGCAGTCGTGACCCGGACGCCTCTTCGCCTGACCGCGACAGCCGTCGCCCTCCTCTGGGTCTGCCCCGGCCTGGTCGCGAGTTCAGCCGCGGCCGCTCCTCAAAAGCGCGCCGCCCAGAAGAACGGTCCGACGGTCAAGCCGCGGCCCACCCCCGCGAAGTCCAGCTCCAGGTCCTCGTCCTCCGCGGCCAGGCCGAGGGCGACGCCGCCGCCCGCCAAGCCGGACCGGTCGCTCTTCCAGGCCGCCGGGAAGGCCGAGAAGACCCTGCGCGCCTCGACCCGGCTCAAGGCCAAGAAGCCCGAATGGGAAAAGGTCGCGAGCGCCTACCGCACCGTGGTCGACCGCTATCCGCGGAGCCCCTACTGCGACGACGCCCTGCTCAACGCGGGCGACCTCCAGCGCGAAATGGCGGAGCGGTTCAACAACCGGCGCTACTCGGATCAGGCCCTCGAGTCCTACGCGCTCATCGTCTCGGAGTATCCGGGCAGCAGCCTGGGGGAATCGGCCCTCTTCGCCACCTACGAGATCCTGAACGGGCGCAGCCAGAAGGCGGCGGCCCGGGAGGCGGCGGAGAAGTACCTCGCCGCCTATCCCGACGGGAAGCGCGCGAAGGTGCTCAAGGGGGTCGTGACCGCGGCGAAGGCGGAGAGAACGACGAAGGCCGCCCCCGCGGAGAAACCCGCGGCTTCGACCGGCTCCCCCACCGGGGGCTCGCAGTTCGAGCGCTCCGGCCCCGCCTCGAGCGGCCACGTCCAGATCTTCGGCGTGAGGTTCTGGAGCGGCGAGACCTCCACCCGCGTGGTCATCGACCTCGACCGCAAGGTCGAGATCAAGCAGGACCGGCTTCAGGACCCCCCGCGGCTCTTCGTCGACCTCATCGGCACGAGGCTTCATCCCAATCTCGTGGGCAAGTCCTTCCCGGTGGGAAACGCCTTCCTGAAGCAGATCCGCATCGGGGTCAACCGGGAGAACGTGGTGCGGGTGGTGATCGACTTCGGCGAGGCCTCGAGCCACAACGTCTTCTTCCTCGCCGACCCCGAGCGGCTGGTCATCGATGTCCGCGGCGAGGCCCCGAAGGGCGCGCGCATCGCGACCTCGGAGCCGAAGGCCGGCGGGTCTCCGGCTCCCCCGGGCGGTTCGCCGACCCCCGAACAGATGGAGAACGTCGAGGTGAGCCAGCAGGTGCCCGTGCTCCCCGAGCCCTCGCCGACCGCGCCCGAGCCGGAGGAGAGCGCGACCCCGGCCGAGGCGCCGTCGCCCGTGGCCACCGTCCGTCCCGCGCCGCGGGTGGAACCGACGCCCCCCCCAACCCCGCTCCCCACCCC
>DAORUA010000265.1:0-5458 GCA_035432945.1 Vicinamibacteria bacterium
CGGCGCCCGGCCCGGGACGCGGGTGACCGCCAAGGGGCGGTCGAAGCGATAGGGCGTTCGGAACTAGACTCGGGCCCGTGAATCCCCAGGTCGTCGCGAGCCCGAGCCCGAGCCCTTCGCCGGCGCGGAACTCCTTCTCCGCCATCCCCCGGCCCTCGATGAAGCCCGGAGAGGTGATCACCTGGGTGAAGCTGGACCGCCCGAAGCTCGCCCTGGGGGAGATCGTGGTCGGTTCCTTCGCGCTCGCCGGAGTGGTGATGCTCGTCTCCATGGCCGCGGGCGTGGTCCTCGGGCACTTCCGCTCGAAGCGGCTCTCCGCCCACGGGACCCAGAGCCTCCACCTCAGATAGCGCACCGCGTTATTCCGTTTGACATGGAATAACGCACTGCGTTACAGTGGGGCCGTCTCATGCCCCGGCTCATCACCCGCCACGCCAACCGCAAGCTCTACGACCCCACCGCGAAGCGGTACGTCTCCCTCGCCGACATCGTGGACCTCGTGGTCGCGGGCGAGTCGATCCGCGTGGTCGAGCATCCGGGCGGCGAGGAAGCAACCCCGAGGATCCTCGCCCAGGCTCTCGTCGACCTGGTCAAGCGCCGCGCCCAGTCCCTGCCCGCCGGCCTGATGGAAACCCTCCTGCGCCTGGCCGGCGGGGCCAGGCTCCCCTCGCCGGAGGTGGCGCCCATCAAGGACCTGGCCGAGCGCGCGCGCCGGGAGGCCGAGGCCATCGCCGCGCGCCTCGTGGCGCGAGGCCGTCTCGGCATCGAGGAAGCCCTCCATCTCCGCAAGGAGGTCGAGGCCGCCATCCACCACGGCGTGCAGGCCGCAGAGACCGCGGCGCGGCCCGGACGGGCGGTGACGACCATCGCCGGTCTCGCGCGCGAACTGAAGGCGCTCGAGACCATCGTGGCGCGGCCCGCTTCCCCAACCTCTCACCCGGCGCCGCGAACGCGCCGGGCCTCGTCCCGCATCAAGTCGTCCCCCAGAACAAGGAGCTAGAAAACCCATGTCCCCCACCAGCAAACCGGGCCGCAAGGCCGCGAAGAAGGCCGCCCACAAGAGCGAGGCGGTCAAGGTCGTCCACCACGCCCACAAGGAAGCCCCGAAGACCGCCAAGGAACGGGTCGAGGCCCTGATCGAGAGCGGCAAGCCCGCGCTCGAGCGCGCCCAGGCCTTCGCGAGCGAAACCGGAAAGAACCTCTCGAAGCAGACCAAGGCGATCCGCAAGGACATCGTCCATCGCGTCTCCGACCTCGGCGTCCGGGTCGAGAAGGAACGGAAGAGCCTCGGGAAGAAGGTCGAGGGCGCGGTCAAGACCACGCTCGCCTCCCTCAACATCCCCACCCGATCCGAGATCAACCTCCTCGCTCGCCGCGTCGAGGAACTCTCGCGCAAGATCGATAGCCTGAAGCGCAGGTAGGCCCCGAGGCGACGCTTTTCCGCGTAGGCTAGGCCTCCAGGATGAAGCCCGCAGCCAGGGGTCGGAGCCGGAAAAAGCGGTCGAGGATCGCGCTCGTCTGCGCGGGCGGAGGCGTCACCGGCGCCCTGTACGAGATCGGGTGCCTGAAGGCCCTCGACGAGACCCTCGATCTCGATCTCACCAATCTCGACTTCTACGTCGGGGTGAGCGGCGGCGCTTTCGTGGCTTCGCTTCTCGCCTCGGGCTTCGGCCCGGGCGAGATGTACCGCGAGATCACCACCGGCGGGGCGAGCCCCTTCGGCGTTCCCGCCGCCGCCATGTTCCGGCTCGGCGTGGCCGAGTACGCGCGGCGCGCCCTTCGCCTCCCGAGCGCCGCCTTCAAGGCCGCGCAGGCGCTCTTCTCCGGCGACACCTCCTCGCCCCGGGACGTGTTCCTGCCCTTCCTCGAGGTCATTCCCCCGGGTCTCCTCGACAACTCGGGGGTCGAGGAGTTCCTGCGGAACCTTCTCGACCGCTTCAACAAGACCAACGACTTCGACGCGCTTCGCGTCCCTCTGCGCATCATCGCGGTGGACCTGGACCGCGGCGAGACCGTGGCCTTCGGCGACAAGCAGCACCGGGCGGTCTCCATCTCCGAGGCGGTCCAGGCTTCCACCGCACTTCCCGGTCTCTACCGTCCGGTCCATCTCAAGGGCAAGGACTACGTCGACGGCGGGGTCACCAAGACCGCGCACATCAACCTCGCCATCCGGCAGGGCGCGGATCTCGTGATCTGCATCAACCCCCTGGTCCCCATCCTGAACGGCGCGTCGCGCAGTTCCCTCGGGCCGCTCTCCAGCCACGGGGTCGACACCGTTCTCGGCCAGGTCCTTCGCATCCTCATCCATGGCCGGTTCGAGTACGGCATGGACCGCTACCGCACCGAGCACCCCGAGGTCGACATCCTCCTCATCGAGCCCACCCGCGACGACCTCACCATGTTCCGCTACGACATCATGCGGTACTCCGCGCGCAAGGCGCTCACCCGCCATGGCCGCATGTCGGCGCTCGAGACCCTCAAGCACAAGAAGCCGGCGCTCGCGGAGACCCTCGAACGGCACGGGGTCCGCTTCAAGCACGCGCCCATGCTGAATCGCCTGCCCGAGCGGCCCGCCGAGGAGCACAAGGCGCAGAGCGCGCAGGCCCTCGCGGCCTCGCTCGACGTGCTCGAGCGGTCTCTCGCCGCCCGTTAGCCGGCTAGCCGAACCAGATCGACCGGCGCCGGGCCAGCCGGCCGTCGATGATGGTCTGGATCTGCTGCCGCACCTGCTCGGAGAGGCGATTGACGAGAATGGGATCGTCCGCCGCCTCCTTCGGGTACCGCGAAAGATCCAGCGGCTCGCCGAAGTCGATCGACCACTTCGTCGGGAACGGAATGGTGCCGAGCAGGCCCAGCCAGGGGAAGGTGGGAGTAAGCGGGAAGTAGGGCAGGCCGAAGGGGCGGCCGATGAAATCGGCCTGGGCAAGGTTCGGATGGATCTCCTCCGCCCCCACCACCGCGGTCGGAATGATGGTCGCCCCGGTCTTGAGCGCGATCCGGACGAAACCGCCGCGACCGAAGCGCGCAAGCTTGTAACGGTTCTTGAACGGCTTGCCCACGCCCTTCACGCCCTCGGGGAACACCCCCACCAGTTCGCCGCGCTCCAGGATGCGAATCGCGTTCTCCGGATTGGCGCGGATAGCGCCGCTTCTCGAAAGGAGGGGGGCGAGGAAAGGCAGCAGCGCGAACATGTCGAGGGCGAGCATCCGGCAGTGCCGGCGCGCCGGATGCTCGTGCCGCAGGGCCACGTTGATCATGGGCCCGTCCCAGGGGAGCACCCCGGAGTGGTTCGCCACCACGAGGGTGGGGCCGGTTGAGGGCACCCGCTCGATGCCGGTGGTCTCGACCCGCCACCACACCGAGTACATGAACTCGAGGAAGGGCCTTATGGTCTCGGTGAACTTCGGGTCGTAGCCGAATTCGTCCGTTTCCTCCGAGTGCCACGCGAAGTGCGCGGCGGCGAGCAGCCGGGCCACCCGGTCCCAGGAAATCCCGGAAAGCCCCGCCGCGAAAAGCCGCGTCATCTCGATGGCGAGCCCCTCGGGGATCCTCCGGCTCCGTTGCGCGGCCCGGAGCTTCGACTCCAGTTCCTCGACCCGCCGCTTGAGGTCTTCCTTCTCCTGCGCCGCCGCGGCCTTCGCGCGCCGGGCGCGCGCCGCCCGCGCGGCCTTCGTCTCGAAGGGAAGAACGCGCGCGCGCGGGGTCGCGGTCATCGGAGGATCTCCACCGGCGCCCGTGAGGACCCGGCCTCATCCTTCTCCACGGCGCGGACTCTCGCCTCGGGGGCGGCGTCCATCGGATGCCGATAGGCGATGTAGGTGTCGAGCGCCTGCCGGCTCGAATACCTGGCCTCGAAATCCAGCACGCGCTTCGCCCGCTCTCCATCGGCGACGCACGGATAGCGGACGTAGTCGATGAAGCCCGAGGGCGCTTCGACGAGGCCGGCGGCGTATAGCGCGTCGACCGCCCAGTAGGCCGCGAGGTGCGGCACGGGGGCGGGGACCTTGCCGGACAGATGAATGCCGGTGCTGAGGGACACCACCCCGCGCGGCGTGATGTTGAAAGCACCCCGGGTGGGCGAGAAGACCGCGAGCATCAGGGCCTCCTCCGCATCGTCGGGATGAAGGAGCTGGAGGAGCGGGTCGTAGCCGAGCAGGGTCGGCACCACCCGGCGGTCGAAGATCCGGCTGTAGAAGGTGCGCACGTTCGGCCCCAGCAGGGGCGCGAACCTGAGCACCCGGACCGCCATCTCCGGATAGCGCTTCGCGAAGGACGCGGCGTGCTCCTCCGCCTCCACCTTGTCGCGCAGCCAGGACAGCGGCGAGTGCCGGGGCAGGGCGGTGTCTTCGCGGATGAGCGCGGGGTTCTGGCCCCTCGCTCCATAGGCGAAGGTGAAGGAGCGCATCACGAAGTTCTTCACGTTCGCGGCCGCCGCCGCGGCCAGGACGGCGAGGGTCCCGATCGATTCCAGCTCGTGGGCATTGGTGGTGTCGCGGCGCGGGTTGGTGAAGAAGGCCATGTGGACCACGGTCTCGATGCCATCCGCCTTGAGGAGATCCAGCATGGCCTGGTCCGCCGCGGGCTCGGTGAGATCGACCTTGCGGAACCGGATCGAGCCCTCGGAGATCGAGGGTTCGGCCACGTCGATAACCACGACGTCGTCGGCGTGCCCCTCGCGGATGAGGCGGCGCAGGAAGCGCTCACCCAGGAACGACGAGGCTCCGGTGATGGCGATGCGGCCCATGCCGTGGTCTCTCATCGGCCCGCTTCCCTTCGGCTCAGGCCTTCTTCGCGGGCTTCCGGGCGCGCGCCCCGGGCTTGAGCGGTATGCCCTGCGCGGCCTTCATGGCTTCGACCTTCTCGCGCAGATCGGCCACCTGGGACTCCAGGGCCTCCACCCGGTGCTTCAGGTGGCGGAATTCGGAGCGGGTCTGGACGTTCATCTTCTTGAGCGCCACCGCCACGCCCTCGTCCACCTTGCTCTTGCCGACCATCGCGGCCTCGACCGCTTTCTGAACCGCGGGCCTCTCGAGGAGCCTTCCCGAGACGTTCTGGAAGATCTCCTCGCCCTTCTTGAGCACGTTGCCCAGGACCTCTTGTGCCATGGTGGTGTTCACTCCTATCCCGCTTTTCTGACCGCTGTTCTTCGACGCGAGGCGACGCGCGCGGGCGCCGTCTCCTCATGCTTCAAGGTGAATGTCTCGAGATCGAGGTCCTCGGCGAGATGTTCGCGGAATTCCCGCGGGCGCAGCGCTCCCGCCTGGTGCCCGGTCCGCGCCTCCACCCGCTGAAGCGCCTTCTCCCAGGCCAGCTCGCGCCGCGCGGTCTCGTCCGCGTCGCGCACCCGGCCGTACTGCTGGACGTAGCGGTTGTGGCGGCACAGCATGCGGAAGGCGTTCTCGGTGTTGGGCCGCCTGATGGGCAGGCCGAGGAGGCGCACGTCGTTCCCCACCGAGTG
>DAORUA010000266.1:0-5442 GCA_035432945.1 Vicinamibacteria bacterium
AGAGACCGCTGGCCCCTGTGAAAAAGGTCTTTCTCGACACCAACGTCTTCGTGTCGGGTCTCCTTGACGTTTCCGCTGATTCCGCCTGCCGGTCCATTCTCGAGGCGCTCGAGGCCCGGCGGCTGCGTTCGTGCGTGACCGCGTGGCACTGCTGTCTCGAGTTCTTCTCGGTGACCACGCGGCTGCCTCCCGAGTATCGCCTTTCCGCGGAATCCGCCATCGCCCTCCTGACCGAGCATGTCTTCGACCGGGTTCAGGTCGAAGGCCTCCCGGTCGAGGCCGCGATCCCGTGGTTGAAAAGGCTGGGCGGGTCGGAGGTGCGCGGCGGCCTTGTCTACGACGCGCACCTGGCTCACATCGCCCACCGGGCCGGCTGCGCCACCCTGGTGACCAGCAACCTCTCCCACTTTCGGCAAGTCGCCCCTCACGGGATCGAGATCCTCAGTCCGACGCAATTCATCGGCCGCATGGTGTGACTTCAATGACCAGATTCAGATCCGTCTTCGCGTGCCAGGCCTGCGGTTTCCAGAGTTCGAAGTGGCTCGGGCGCTGCCCCGAGTGCGGCGACTGGAACACCTTCGTCGAAGAGCGCGAGGAGATCCAGAGCGCCAAAGCGTCGAAGCAGCAGCGCACCCTTTCCGAGACCCTCGCCAAGCCCAAGCCCTACGAAATGGTGGACGCCGGCGATGCGCCCCGTTTCCCCTCGGGCATCGGCGAATTCGATCGCGTCCTCGGCGGCGGCGTGGTCCCCGGTTCGCTGGTGCTCATCGGCGGCGAGCCCGGCATCGGCAAGAGCACGCTGCTCCTGCAGGTGGCGCAACTCCTCGCCCGAACCGGCGGCGCCGTCCTCTATGTCTCGGGCGAAGAGTCCGAGCGGCAGATCAAGCTTCGCGGCGACCGCCTGGGTCTTCAAGGCGGCGCGCTCTTCCTCATGTCCGAGACCTCGCTCGAGAACATCCTCGAGCAGGTCGACGTGATGAAGCCCTCCTCGCTCGTCATCGACTCGGTCCAGACCATCTACTCGTCCAAGTTCGCCTCCGCGCCCGGGTCGATCTCGCAGGTGCGGGAGGTCGCGACCCAGCTCCTGTTCCTGGCCAAGGCCCGCGGCATCACCACCTTCATCATCGGCCATGTCACCAAGGACGGGTCCCTTGCCGGTCCGAAGTCGCTCGAGCACATCGTGGACACCGTCCTCTACTTCGAAGGCCAGAAGAATCATCACCACCGCGTGGTCCGCGCGGTGAAGAACCGCTTCGGGTCGATCAGCGAACTCGGGGTGTTCGAGATGACGGGCGCCGGCCTGATCCCGGTCTCCAATCCCTCCGCGTTGTTCCTCTCCGAGCGCCTTCCCGGGTCTCCGGGCTCGGCGGTGGTGGCCACGGTCGAAGGCACCCGCACCATGCTCGTGGAAGTGCAGGCGCTCGTTACCAGCGCCTCCTTCGGCAGCCCGCGGCGCATGGCCCTCGGCCTCGATCGCGACCGGACCTCGCTGCTGCTCGCGGTCCTGGAGAAGCGCGCGGGCTATCCCCTCGCGGATCAGGACGTTCACGTGAGCGTGGTTGGCGGGCTCGAAGTGGAGGAGCCGGCGGTCGACCTCGGCATCGCGGCCGCGGTCATCTCCTCCTTCACCAACAAGCCCGTGCCCGAGAAGACCGCGGTGTTCGGCGAGATCGGTCTCGGCGGCGAGTTGCGGTCCGCGGGCCAGGCCGCGCTGCGCCTGCGCGAAGTGGCCCAGATGGGCTTCGAGCGCTGCGTCATTCCCGCGGCGGGAGGCGCCATTCCCCTCGCGGACTTCCCGTCGTCGCTCAAGGTCCACGCGGTCCGCACCCTCGACGAAGCGCTCCAGACCATCTTCGACTAGATCTCGCGGTGTCATAGACTCCGCGGTTCCTTCGATGAACGCCACCCCCTCCAAAGAGCCTCTGTTCACCGGGCCATTCATCACCATGTGGATGTTCTCGTTCACCGTGTTCGTCTCGCTGTTCATGCTCCTGCCCGTGGTCCCGTTCCAGGTGCTGGCCGAGGGCGGCACCGAAACCCAGGCCGGCCTCTTCATGGGCCTCCTGACCTACTCCTCGGGCCTCTCCGCCCTTTTCACCGGAGCCCTCTCCGACCACATCGGCCGCCGCAAGCAGCTCATCATCTGTGCTATCGCCATCACCGCCTGCGTCCTGCTCTACGGCGTCCTTCCGAATCTGCCGCGCCTCGTGTTCGTCACCCTCCACGGCATCTTCTGGTCGGGACTGCTCCTCGCCTCCTCCGCGCACATCACCAGCGTCATCCCGGCCTCCCGGCGCGCCGAGGGCCTCGGCTACTGGGGCATGTCCTCGCTGCTCGCGGTGACCGTGGCGCCCACCGTCGGCTTCGCCATCTACGAGCACGGGTGGCTCGCCCTGTGCCTGAGCGTCGCGGCCATGAACGTGGTCATGGGGCTCATCGCCTGGTCGATTCACGAGAGCCATGAAGGCGCGCCGGGCTGGCCCACCTCCCGCGAGTTGCGCGAGTCCCTGAACTTCAGCGTTCTTCGGCTCTCCCTCGCCCTCTTCCTCTATTCCTTCGCCTTCGGCTCCGTCACCTCCTTCGCCGCCCTGGCCGCCGACGCCCGGGGCATCGCCCCGCGCGAGATCTTCCTCACCACCATGGCCTTCACGACCTTCCTCTCCCGGCCCGTGCTGTCTCCCTTTCTCGACCGGCTCGGTCACGTCCGCATGTTCCGGTGGTTCGTGGCCATGATTCCCGTGGGCCTCACCCTTCTCTGTTTCGCCACCACGAAGTGGATGATGGTGGCCGCGGCCATGGTCTTCGGGCTCGCCTACGGCAACTGCCACCCCGCCTTCACCGCCTACATCATGGGGAGGGTGGACGAGCGCGGACGGGGCGGCGCGTTCGGGGGCATCCTTGCCGCCTTCGACGTGGGCATCGGCACCGGCTCCATCCTCTCCGGCGTCCTCGTCCACCGCTTCGGCTTCGGGGTCGCGTTTGGAACCGCGACCGCGCTTTCCGCGCTCTCCGTTCCCTATTTCAACCGGGCGCGTCCGCGGTTCGAGCGCGATAATCCCGTGCGTCCCACCGGCGGCCCCCCGGTGGCCGCCCTGTCCGAAGGCTTCTGACCTGACTATGACCTCTGCTTCCCCCGGCCGGCCGCTCGCCGTCGTCTGTCTCTCGGGAGGCATGGATTCCGCGGTCACCGCCGCCCTGGCCAGCGAGACCCACGATCTCGCCCTGCTGCACGCGAACTACGGGCAGCGCACGGAGACCCGGGAACTGTCGAGCTTCGAGGCCCTGGCCGGCCACTTCGGCATCGGCGCGGAGAGGCGGCTGGTGGTGGACTTCACGTCGCTGCGGCAGATCGGAGGCAGCAGCCTCACCGACCGGTCCATTGCCGTTCGTCACGGGGAGCCCGAGGAGGGCGTGGTGCCGAGCTCGTACGTTCCCTTCCGGAACGCTCATCTCCTCGCCGCGTCCACCAGCTGGGCGGAGGTGATCGGAGCCACCGCCATCTTCGTGGGCGCGGTGGAGGCCGACTCCTCGGGGTATCCCGACTGCCGTCCCGCCTTCTTCGGCGCCTTCGCCGAGGCCATCCGGCTCGGCACCCGCGCGGACACCCGTATTTCGATCGAAACCCCGGTGATTTCCCTGAGCAAGGCCGAGATCGTCCGGCGCGGCCTCGCCCTGTCCGTCCCCTTCGAGCTCACCTGGTCCTGCTACGAGGCCAGCGAGGAGGCGTGCGGCCGGTGCGAGAGCTGCCGCCTCCGGCTGACCGCTTTCGAGAAGGCGGGCGCCCCGGACCCGATCCGATACGCCCTCCGCGATTAGAATAGGGGTGGCGTCCCGAACTATCGAACAGGAGAACCTCATGAAACGCATATTGATGGCCTTTGCGGCCCTGCTTATTTCCGCGTCGCTGGCTTCCGCGCAAACCGGCGGGGTTCGGGGAAAGATCCTCGACGACGCGGGGAAGCCGCTCGAGGGCGTCGCGGTCAAGATGGAGTTTCAGGGCGGAATGAACCTGGCCTTCGAGACCAAGACCAGCAAGAAGGGCGAGTTCATGCAGATCGGCCTCCGGCCCGGGAACTGGAAGTTCACCTTCACGAAGGAGGGTTTCCAGGTCTTCGCCGCGCCCATGCGCATCGCCCTGGGGGAGGCGACCGTTCTTCCCGACACGAAGCTCGTGTCCGGCAAGGCCGCCGCGGCCGCCGGCGCCGAGGACATCCAGAAGACGTTCGGGGAAGCCGTGGCCAAGCTCCAGGCCCAGGATTTCGACGGAGCCATCGCCGCGTTCGATGCCATGATTCTCAAGAATCCCTCGCTCGCCGAGGCGCACTACAACAAGGGTTTCGCCCAGTACCAGAAGAAGGACTACGAGGCCGCCGAAGCCACCCTGAAGCG
This sequence comes from Vicinamibacteria bacterium, assembly GCA_035432945.1. Taxonomy (GTDB): domain Bacteria; phylum Acidobacteriota; class Vicinamibacteria; order Fen-336; family JAGNNV01; genus JAGNNV01. Next base: position 4,390 of record DAORUA010000266.1, read on the forward strand.
GGCGCTCGAGGTGCGAGCCGACTACAGCGACGCCCGCGTTCTCCTTTCCAACATCTACAGCAGCCAGGGCCAGAAGGAGAAGGCGATCGAGATCATGCAGACCGGCGCCAGCGCCAACGATCCCAAGCAGCTCTTCAATCTGGGTCTCGCCCTCCTGAACAGCGGCAAGAACCAGGAAGCCGCCGAGGCGTTCCTGAAGGTCGAGGCCGCCGACCCCACCAACGCGGAGGCGCAGTATTACCTCGCGACCGGCGCCCTGAGCTCGGGGCGGACCGAGGAGTGCGTGACCCGTCTCGAGAAGTATCTGGCCCTCGGCCCGAAGAACGACCAGAACAAGGCCACCGCCGAGGGCCTGCTCGCCGCCCTCAAGAAGAAGTAGCGAAACCTCCCTGCCCTTGACCATCGCGGCCCGCCTCACCGCCGTCCGCGGACGCATCGCGGCGGCGGCCGGGCGCGCGGGCCGCGATCCGCTTTCCGTCACCCTTGTCGCGGTGAGCAAGTTCCACCCCATATCGGTCATCGAGGAGGCGTATTCCTGCGGGCAGCGCCATTTCGGGGAGAACCGGGTGCAGGAGGCCGAGGAGAAGAAGGGCCTGCTGAGGCCGCTGCTCGAGGCCGCGGATCCGCTGCGCCTCGAACTCATCGGCGCGCTCCAGTCGAACAAGGTCCGGAAGGCGGTCGCGGCGGTATCGAGGATCCAGTCGATCGATTCCGCCGACCTGGGCGGGCGGGTGGGCCGGGTCGCGGCCGAGATGGGCCGGGTGATGCCCTTGCTCATCCAGGTCGATCTCGCGGGCGAGGCCACGAAGTCGGGCGTGCCGGAGGCCGAGCTTCCTGCCCTCCTCGAGTCGCTGAGCGGCGTGGCCGGGATCAGCGTCGACGGCCTCATGGCCATTCCTCCATATCTGGAGGATCCCGAACACGTGCGGCCCTACTTCAAGCGCCTGCGCGAGATCAGGGATCAGTCGATGGCGCGCGGCCTGCTGGCCCGGGGTGATCTGTCGATGGGGATGAGCCACGACTTCGAGGCAGCGATCGAAGAAGGCGCCACCA
>DAORUA010000267.1:0-5410 GCA_035432945.1 Vicinamibacteria bacterium
TCAAGGTCTTCGCGGAGGGAGCGGTGAGCCGCATCGAAGCCGCGGCCCGCCAGGCCCTGCCCACCATCGAAAGCGACGAGATGCTGAACACGTGCATGGAAGGTGTGGCCCGCTTCACGGATCGCCAGCCGCTCGCCACCATCCCGCTCCGCCGCTCCCTCGCGCTCCTCGCGCTCGAAAAGAACGGCTACCCGTTCTAGACGAACTCGATGACCTTGCGTTCCGCCAGTCTCGAGAAGATGAGCATGGCTTCGTCTTCGGGCATGGGGCAGATCTTGAGGATGGACTGAACGTCCCACTCGCCGTTCAGGCGTGAGAGCACGAAGCCCTCGCGCGGGTCGAACCTCTCCTTGGTGAGGTCGGCGAGCGAGACCATCAGGCGCGGGACCTTGTTACGGGGCACCAGGCGCAAAGACCGCGTCCGCCCGCGAGCCTCGATGGAAACGACGAGGCCCTTCTTCGCGTGCTGGTTCAGGGGATCGAGCTTCAGCACCGCCTCGTAGTTCTCGAGCGCGGTGTCGAAGTCCCCGTCGTCCATGGCCCGGCTGGCCGCGGCGAGGCCGCGCTGGATGCGGACCACGGTCTCCACGGAGTCGGTGGAGACGCCGGGCTTCTCCACCTCGATGAGGCCGCGCCGGTGCATCTCGTACAGCATCTGGGTGGTGTCGAACACGGTGCGCCGCAAAGCGAAGGCGATCTCGGTGACGGTCTTGCCTTCCGAACACAGGAGCAGGACCTCGTGGTCGATCGGGTCCTCGGGCTGGCCGAGGGCCCGCAGGGTGGACTCGGTGGAGGGAATGACCTCGCGCATCCTCTCCCACTCGTCGATCCTCCGCACCCCTTCCATGATCACGCTGGTGACGTCGAGGTCCACCGGGAAGGGCGCGTTTCTCTGCAGGTCGCCGTCCTTGAACTCGAAGTGGCCCTCCGTCCAGTGGAAGAGGTCGTAGATCGTCTCTTCGGCCTTGTGCGCGAGCATCCGGAGCAGGTCGTCGTCCCTGAGAATCCCGCCCTCCACGAGCAGCGCGCCCAGCGGCCGGCCTTCGGTCTCCTGGCTCAGGAGGGTGCGAAAGAGCTGCTCTTCGGAGACCAGGCGCTCGCGGACCAGGAACTGGCCGAGGGACTCCCGCGGGTCGTTCGACCACGAGGAGTGAATGGCCCCGCCCGAAAACGAGATCCGCTTCTCGACCGCGCCCCGGTTGATGTGCAGTGTTCCCGTCTTCCGGCCCTGCGACACCCACTGAAGGATGTCCGCCAGCGCCATCGTCCCGAGTTCGCCTTTAAGGCTCACGCAAGGCCACCGTACGTCGCCTGCGATCTTCGTCCGAAGTAGAGATAGTCGCGCCAGCTCGGGTGCGCGAAGCGGTTGGAGAAGATGAGGGCGAGGGCCCGCGGCAGGTCGGGCCGGCGGGGCTTGCGCACGAGCTTCATGCCCCGCTCTTCGGGCAGCCGGTCGCCCTTGCGCCTATTGCACTCGATGCAGCAGGTGACGATGTTCTCCCAGGTCTTGAGGCCGCCCCGGGCCACCGGCACCACGTGGTCGAAGGTGAGCCGGGAGGGGTCGAACTCGCTGCCGCAGTACTGGCAGCGGTGCTCGTCGCGGGCGTACACGTTGGCGCGGGAGAAAGGCACTTCGGAGAAGATGCGTCGAAGACGCACGTGGCGCAGGAGCCGGAGGACCGAGGGAAGCGGGACGTGGGCCTTCACCCCCCGCACGAAGCGCTCGTAGTTCGCGACCACCTCGACTTTGCCCTGGTAGAGCAGGGTCATGGCGCGCTGCCACGACACGACGCCCAGGGGCTCGTAGGTCGCGTTCAGAACCAGAGTCTGCTCCATAGTTCAAAGTCCAGGGGGACAGAATATCTGACCCCGCGCCTCAGGTGGTCCAAACCTCCTGGTGCACGGTGGCCCGGTCGACCCTCGACCAGACGATTTCATGTCCGAGGCCGGTCCCCTTCGGCACCTTAATGAGGCCGTTCGAGTCGACGACGACGCCGGGCTCGATCAGGTCCTCCTCGAAGTAGCGAGCGGAGGCGGACGTGTCTCCGGGGAGGGTGAAGCCGGGGAGGGTCTGCAGGTGGACGTTCGCGAGGCGGCCGATTCCCGACTCGAGCATGCCCCCGCACCAGACCGGGATTCCCCTCTCGGCGCAGGTCGCCTGGACGCGCTTCGAGTTCAGGAGGCCGCCCACCCGGCCGGTCTTGATGTTGATGATCCGGCACGCGCCGATGGAGATGGCGCTCCTCGCCGCGGCGTCGCTCGTAATCGACTCGTCGAGGCAGATCGGGGTCTTGAGCATGGGCTGCAGCTTGCCGTGCTCGACCATGTCGTTCCAGGCGAGGGGCTGTTCGATCATCATCAGGTCGAACTCGTCGAAAGCGCCCAGGGTGTCCGCGTCCTTGAGGGTGTAGGCGCTGTTGGCGTCGACCATGAGCCGGATCTTGGGGAATTCCTTGCGGATGGCGCGGACGAGGTCGAGATCCTTACCGGGCTTGATCTTGATCTTGACCCGCTGATAGCCCGCGGCCACCTCGACGCGCACGCGTTCGAGCAGCGCTTCCGTGCTCGCCTGCAAGCCGATCGAGACCCCGGCGGGAATCGTGTCCTTCGCCTCGCCGCCGAGGGTGGTGGCGAGCGACTCGCCGCGCGCGTTCGCGAACAGGTCCCAGATCGCCATCTCCAGGGTCGCCTTCGCCATCTCGTGGCCTCGGATCTCCGCGAAGAGGGCGTCGGTCTCGGCCGGGGACTCGAAGGCGTGGGCGAAGACCCTCGGCGCGAGGAACTCCTTGATCACGTGGGCGACCGTGCCGTTCGTCTCGGGGAGGTAATAGGGGTCGACCTCGGCCACGCATTCACCCACCCCGCTCGCCCCGTCCGCGGTGAAGGCGCGCGCGAGCAGGAACGACTTCTCGGTCATGGCTCCGAACGAGGTCTCGAACCGGAAGCGCAGCGGCAGCTTCAGATGCCGGAGCTCGATGCGAACGACACGGAGCTTCACGCTCACCGTCCGCCCGGCATCGCGCACTTCGCGCACTTGCCGAAGACCTGATGCTTGTGTCCTTCGATGTGGAAGCCGAGCTTCCGGGCCTCTTCCTCCTGGAGCGCTTCGATCTGGTCGGAACTGAATTCGAAGATCGCGCCGCACGCGCTGCAGATGAAGTGATCGTGATGGCGCCGGTTCAATTCGCGCTCGAAGCGGGTTTCGCCCTGGAGCACGAGGGCCTGGGCGAGGCCGGCGCTTTCGAGGAGCTTGAGGGTGCGGTACACCGTGGTCCGTCCGATCCCGGGCGACTTGCGCCGCACGAGGTTGTACAAGTCGTCCACCGACAGATGCTTGTTGGAGGCGAGGAACGCGCTCACGACTACGTCGCGACGCGAACTCCGGTTCAGTCCTCGGCGCTTGAGGTGAGCGTTGAGGACGTCGATCTCGTCAGCAAATACTCTTTGCATTGAACAAGTTAAAACTATACTTTAGCGGCGGGGTGAGTCGGCTCACACGCCTGCTTCTCGCGAATCAAGGGGTTCGCATAGAGTCACCCCTTACCGCCGCTTCAATTTATCGCTGTTTTTTCCTCATTCCAGCGGGATTTCCGCCAGGAAAGCTGCTCATCCTCCCTTCAAACGCCCCGTGATCAAGAAACATCGCGCCCTCTGGATCGTCGCGGCGTTGTCCGTGGTGGCCCTCGTGCCCCTGTATGGAGATCCGCGCCGGTCGCCGGTGACTCACTCCGAGTGGGCCCGCATGATGATGCGAAGCCTCGGCTTCGAGGACAACCTCAAGGCCATCGAGAACGCCGACGACATCTTCACCGCCCTCGCCTGGAAGGACCAGCGGAACCTGGTCGCCTCCGAGTACAAGCGGGGGACCGCGGTCACGACTCGCGGCGATTTCGTCGACACGGGCACGGAGATCGGGGAGACCGCGTACGACCTGCCGGTGATCCGGACCGGCGACTACAACATCCGCCTCAGCCTGAGGGGCGGGCCCGAAACCCCGTTCCAGGTGGAGATCCGCAAGGACGGCCAGGTGGACTCGGTGGCGACGTTCAAGCCCACCGGCAGCGGAGCGGAGGACTACGTCTCCGTGGACCTGGGCTGGGTCAAGCTGGAGCCGGGGAACCACACGCTCTCCGTCATCCTCCCGCCCGGCACCTCTCTCGAGTCGATCCAGATCTCCCCTCCCTGCCTGAGCCCGATCGAGCCGCTCGGCGGTTGGCGCGCTTCGGCACTCACCTCCGACGAGGACCTCGCGGTGACCATGCTGCAGGCCCTCGACCTGGAGAGCGAGCTTCCCCCCGCCGATGACCCCATCGAGGTGCGCGCGGGCGGCTTCGACATCCTGGCCCCGGAATCCCGAATGACCGAGGGCGGGACCGAGGGCGACGATTTCCAGCTCACCGCCACCTTCGAAGGGCTGCACGCCATCGTCTACGTGGACATTCCCATCGCCGGGCTCTACACCGTGACGGCCCTGACCGCGACCGGCGACGGCCAGACCTGGATCGCGGATTCCTGCCGACGCGCCGACATCTGCCCCACCCCCGACGCGACGCCGAAGTGGCGCACGCTTCTCACCAGCGAGTTCAACGTCGGCCGGCACTCGTTCGCGGTCCTGCTCACCAACGGCGCCTCGGTGGGGAAGATCCGGCTGCAGCGCCTCAAGACCGCTCCGGAGGACTACGTGGCCGCGCTGGAGCGCGTGGGCTTCCGGGTGGGCTCGAAGGGCCCCATCTCCCGCGACAAGGCGCGCGAGGCCATGGAATGGCTGCGCGACCGCTGGAAGCAGAAGCTCGGCATCGACCCCTCGTGCGTCATCCAGGCCCCCGTGGGCCGCGTGGCGGGCACACCGGGCCAGGTCGCGGGCGGCCTGACCCTCACCCCGGGCGTCGTCACCCCTCCCGGCGTGACCCCTCCGACCCAGCCTCCCACCGGCCCGCCGATCACGCCGCCCCTGCCCCCCCCGCTGCCGCCCACCACGCAGCCTCCCGCCACTCCGGTCCTCCCCGTCCGCTAGCCCGCCCCGTCGTTCCTGGCGAGGCGGGCGTGTCGCGAGGAGCCCGTCGAAGAGCGAAGCGACGAAGCGATCCCGTCAAGGCATCGTTTCCCCCTGCTAGGCTACGCGCGGGCCTGTAGTTCAGCGGTCAGAACCGCCGGCTCATAACCGGTAAGTCCCGGGTTCGAATCCCGGCGGGCCCACCACTTGCTTCGCGGGGTCCTTTCCAAGGCCGGTCTTGGACAGGACCAGAACGCCCCTCAGGCGAGCCGCGACGCGACCACCTCGATTTCCACGGACACGCCCTTCGGCAGAGCGGCGGCCTGTACCGTGGACCGCGCCGGCGGATTCTCGGGGAACGCGGTCGCGTAGATCGCGTTCATCCGCGGAAAGAGCGCGAGGTCCTTCATGAACACC
>DAORUA010000268.1:0-2461 GCA_035432945.1 Vicinamibacteria bacterium
CTCGTACTCGGTGGTGAGGGCGTGATAGTCGACCACGCTGTAGAAGCAGTCGTAGGCGTCCTGCAGGCGCACCCAGTTGTCGAGCGCGCCGGTGAGATGGCCGAGATGAAGAGCGCCGGTGGGGCGCATGCCGGAGAGAACGCGCGGCTTGGGTTTGGTTTCCATGGGGACCTAGCTGATGAGCTGGAAGATGAAGAGAGTCACGACGCGCTGGATCGGCCCGATGAGGTAGCCCAGCAAACCGGACAGGAAGAGGACCCACAGGATCATGGTCCCGTAATTCTCCGCCACATGGTCGAACTTCTCGCCCAGCGACCGGGGCAGCGCCCACGACAGGATGTGCGACCCGTCGAGCGGCGGCACGGGCAGCATGTTGAACACGGCGAGGGCCACGTTCATGGCGATCCCGATGCTCATCAGGCTGTAGATGCCGTTCTTCATGTCCGGCGGGATCTCGACCCGGATGATGACCGCGAAGATCACCGCGAAGACGAAGGCGAGGAGGAGGTTCGAGAGCGGCCCCACAGAGGCGACGGAGATGTGGCCCCGGCGGAGCGAAACCTCCCGGCGGAAGCGGCCGGGATTGTAGGGCGTGGGCTTGGCCCACCCGATCACCGGGAACCCGCCGAAGATCTGGAGCAGCGGCATGAGGACGGTGCCGAAGGGGTCGATGTGCGGCCCCGGATTGAGGGTGATGCGCCCGAGGCTCGCCGCGGTGTCGTCGCCCAGCCGGAGGGCCATCCAGGCGTGCGCCGATTCGTGGAAGGAGAGCGAAAAGAGCAGGACGAGATAGTTGGTCAGGCCCAGGGCGAAATTTTGAGCGTCGAAGTCAGGCATGAGGTTTTGGCGCGCCAGTCCGTGTTTGCACGGTCTTTTTTGAGAATGGGTCGTCCCGAGGGACCAGTTTTCGACGCTCTGAGCCGGCGGAACCGGCGGGAACGGAACGCGCTCGAAAGTGCATCAGAGCGCACGAAGGGCGAAAGGCCCGGCAGAGCGCGTAAATGCTAGCACGCGCCCCTACGGCGTCCCCGATATGAAAGGATTGAGGCCGCATGTTCTCCGAAATCAAGCTCGTGACCCTGGGTGTGGCGGATCTCGACCGCACCATCGCCTTCTACGCCGACGCGCTGGGGTTCGAGGAGATCTCCAGAACCCGGGTGGACCAGGAGGCGCTCGCCGAAGCCTGGAGAATCCCCGCGGGCATCGCCGGGCGGTTCGCGGTCATGGGCATTCCGGGAATCGAGTCAGGAATGCTGCGACTCGTCGAGTGGACCCCGTCGGGCGATCACGTCTGGGCGTCGCCCGCCCGCCTGCAGGACCTGGGCGCCTTCGCGGTCAACTTCAGGGTCAAGGAGATCAACGCGGCCTGGGATCTGCTCGGCCGGTGCGGGGCGAAAGAGAAGTCGAAGCCCACCTACTGGGAGGTGGAGCAGAACATCGCGGCCTGGGACTCTCAGTGCTACGACCCGGATGGAACCCTGCTCGATGTCTTCCAGGTGGTGGGCGAGATCGAGCGCACCCTCGGGCCCTTCCCGCCGGGACGGGACACGAGCGAAGTGCAGACCCTCGCGATCCACTGCGCCGACGCGCGGAGGTCGGAGGCCTTCTACAAGGGCCTCGGATTCGAGCCCCTCTACGACCGGGTGATCGAGCACCTGTGGAGCTTCCTCGGACTCCCCCAGGGCACGAAGCTCCACAACATCAACCTGATCATGCCGGGCGAGCGGCCGAACGGGCGCGTCGAACTCGCCCAGTACATCGGCCTGCCCGCGCGATCGCTGAAGGCGAGGTCGGCGCCTCCCGCGCGGGGGCCGCTCATGATGTCGATGCGGGTCGACAGCCTGGAGGCCGCGTCGGATCGCCTGAAGGGCCTCGGGGCGAAGCCCATCGGGACCGCGCGCTACGCCTCGCCCCCCTTCGGCACGGTGTCCGCGGCCACGTTCTTCGGCCCGAGCGACGAAGTGATCGAGGTGTTCGAGGCCTAGACGCTCTCCACCGCCTCGATCCGGGCCTTTTCCACCTCGATGAACTTGTCGAGGAACTCCGCGATCTCGGGATCGGTCACGATCCCCTTGAGGACGGTGGAGGCGCGCAGGAGCGCCTCGCTCCGCGCCACGAAGTACTTCGCGGGGACGAGGCGCGCGCGAAGCTCGCCGATGGAGTCGCGCAGGGCGAAGAGGTAGTTGAAGTCGGGAGCGAAGTCCTCCCAGTCCTTCACGTCCGCGACCATTTCCTTGGAGTCCGACAGGCTCTGGATCAGGGCGGTCATCGACTGCGTGACCAGGAGGTGGTTCGGATGCGCGGCGAGGATGAAGCAGGCGCTGGTGATGGTCTGGCCGATGAGGGTACGCAGGACCTTCCTCGGGATGCCCACGCCCACACCGTCGCGGACGAAACTCACCGGGTACTCGGTCACCGACGACTCCTCGATCGCGATCACCGCGGCCCGGCGCTTGGGAAC
>DAORUA010000268.1:2561-5408 GCA_035432945.1 Vicinamibacteria bacterium
ACTCGGTCACCGACGACTCCTCGATCGCGATCACCGCGGCCCGGCGCTTGGGAACGACCCCGCCCTCGGCGAGCAGCGCGCTTTCTCCGATCACCCCGTCGGGGCCCACCACGCCGATGAGGCCGTCCTCGGTCTTGATGCCGAGGCGTCCCTTGTCGACGAAGGCGATGGTGGTCGCGAACTCCCCGTGCCACCACAAGACGTCGCCCTTGTTGAGTTTCTTCACCTGCATGATTGCCCTTTCCGGCGCTGTTGGCGGAGAGTTTAGACGGAGGTTGCTTCGTCGCAACCCCAACGGAGTGGCTCCTCGCAATGACGAGCCGCTGCGTTCGCTGGGGCTCGTCAGTTGCTTCGTGGCCCAAGGCCAGGCGTCGCGCTGGCCCCAGGGCCAGCGCTCGCGCTCGCACTGCGAAACGGAGTGGCTCCTCGCAATGACGTGAGTGGGGTACGGACGGCAGCACGAACCTGGTAGGTGCGAGCCGGCGCGCGAGGACGGTTTGCGGGAATCTACGCGGTTTCGGGTCGATTGTGCGCGGCGATGCGCGCGGCCAGGACCGGGCCCACGATGGCGGCGAGGTCCGCCTCGGTCGCGGCCTTGACTCCCTTGAGCGAACCGAAGGCGCGGAGCAGCTTGGACCGGCCCTTCGGGCCGATGCCCTTGATGTCGTTGAGCTCCGACGCGAGGGTCCGGCCCGCGCGCCGCTTGCGGTGGAACTTCACTGCGAAACGGTGGGCCTCGTCGCGCACCGCCTGCATGAGCTGAAGCGCGGGCGTCGAATGGGCGAGGACCACGGGCTCCTCCCGGCCGCGGACGTGGAGGATCTCTTCGCGCTTGGCCAGGCTCGCGAGCGGCAGTTCCCCAAGCCCCAGTTCGTCGAGCGCTTCCGCGGCGGCGCCCAACTGGCCGAGACCGCCGTCGATGAGGACGAGATCGGGAAGGTCGGAGCCCTCCTCGAGGAGGCGCCGGTAGCGCCGCCCCACCACCTCGCGCATGGACGCGAAGTCGTCGGGTGATCCCACCACCGTCTTCACTTTGAAGGTGCGGTAGTCGGCCTTCTTCGGCGCCGCCATCTCGAAGACCACCATCGAGGCCACGATGTCCGAGCCCTGCAGGTTCGAGATGTCGAAGCATTCGATGCGGCGCGGCTCGTCGGGCAGGCCGAGTGCGTCCATCAGCGACACCAGGATCTCGCGTGAGCGCTTCCTCGGATGACGCCACTCGAGGTCGTGCGCGAGCTTCGCGTTGCCGCTCACCAGTTCGAGGAGGCGGACCTTTTCGCCGCGTTGAGGGACGCGGAAGCGGACCTGCGTCCCCCGGCGGGCGGTGAGCCAGGCCGCGAGCGACTCCATGCCCTCGAAGGCCTCCGGCACCATGATCTCGCGCGGGACGTAGCGGTCACCCTCGTAGAAGCGCGCCACCGACTCCTCGAGGATCCGGCTCTCGTCGCCCACCCGGTCGAGAAGGAAGCCCTCGCTCGAGGCGACCCGGCCGTCGCGCACGCAGAAGACCTGGAGGGAGGCCTTGCCCTCCTCGACGTGGAGGCCGAAGACGTCGCGCTCGTCGGTCTCCGCGGTGGTGATCTTCTGGGGCATCTCCATGCGCTCGAGGGCCTGGATGGAATCGCGCACGGTGGCCGCGTGTTCGAAGCGCTCTTCCTCCGCGGCCTTGGTCATGGCGGCCCGCAGGTCCTTCAGAACCTCGTCGGTGCGTCCTTCGAGGAACTTCGCGGCGTCGGCGCACGACTTGCGGTAGTCGTCGAGCGAGCAGAGGGTCTCCACACAGGGCGCCTTGCAGCGATGGATCTGGTACTGGAGGCAGGGCCGTCCGCGATGCCCGTCGAGCTTCTCGCGGCAGGAGCGGACCCCGAACACGCGGTGGACGAGCGACGCAGTCTTGCGCCCGAGATGGGCGGGAATGTACGGCCCGCCGTAAGCACTCTTGTCCTCGGCCACCTTGCGCACGATGTGGAGCCGCGGATACGCCTCGCCCAGGGTCAGCTTGAGGTAGGGATGATTCTTGTCGTCGCGGAGGAGGACGTTGTAAGGCGGCTGGTGGCGCTTGATGAGATTGTTCTCGAGGGCCAGCGCCTCCCCTTCGCTGTCCGTGACCAGGATGTCGAGATCGGCGATCTCCGCCACCATCGAGACCTTGTGGAACGTCCCCTCGTGGCCGGCCTGGAAGTAGGAGCGCACGCGGTTCCTGAGCACCCGCGCCTTGCCCACATAGATGATCGTGCCCTCGGCGTTCTTGAACATGTACACGCCGGGCGAGAGGGGAAGCTGCTCGAGCTTCGCGTCGAGCTTGGTAAGGGGAGCATCCGACATCGGGGTGGGATCGTACACGGGTTGGTAGTGGTGGGACGGGGTTGCTTCGTCGCAGCACCAACGGAATGGCTCCTCGCAATGACGTGAGTTTGTGCCCTTCGATGCACGGGCTGCATTGTGGGGAACCTTTTCCCCCTCCAAACGTCATTAGTAGCAAGCGGCGGTCCGCTTTCCGGGGGGAATTCATGGAAAACGTCTGGCGAGACATCCAGTACGGAGCGCGCATGCTGCGTAAGTCCAAAGGCTTCACCGCGATCGCGGTGCTCACCCTGGCCCTCGGGATCGGCGCCAACACCGCGGTGTTCAGTGTTGTGAACGCGGTCCTCCTCCGGCCCCTCCCCTACGGCGAACCCGAGCGGCTCGTGTTCCTGACCGAATGGTCGGAGCAGGTCCCCAACATGAGCTTCTCGGTGGCGAACTTCAAGGACCTTCGCGACCAGAACCGCGTCTTCGAGTCGGTGTTCGGCTCCAACAGCACGAGCCTCATCCTCACCGGATCGGGGCCGGAGGCCGAGCGGGTCA
>DAORUA010000269.1:0-5406 GCA_035432945.1 Vicinamibacteria bacterium
AGCGACCAGAACGCGGTGGCCGTGCCCAGCATCCAGGTGCGACGGACGCGGTCGGTGAGCCAGCCCATGGGCAGGCCCATGGTGGCGTAGAAGATCGCGAAGGCGGGCCCGAGCAGCAGGCCCATCTGGGTGTCGGTGAGGGCGAACTCGGTCTTGATCGGCTGGACCAGTATTCCGAGCACGTACCGGTCGATGAAAGAGCAGATGTAGGCGAGGGTGCACAGGGCCACCATGCTCCACGCGGCGCGTTCGGAAAGGGGCGGCCTGGTCATGATCCCCCCTGGTGGCGCGGCTCGGGGCGGACGCGGCAGCACTGCACGCCGATGTTCTTCCCCTCGTAGAGGCGGGAGAGGGCCTCGGGCATGCGCTCGAATCCAAGGGCGATGTCCTGAACCGGCTTGAGCTTCCCGGCCCGTATCCAGCCGGCCATCTCGGTCATGACCTCGTCCCATCGCCCGACGTGGTTGTAGACGAAGAACCCGGACATGCGCCCTTCGACCGACCGCAGGCGCGCGTAGTTCGTGATCCCGAAGGGCGTGGTCCGCGTGTACTCGGAGATGGAACCGCAGAGCACGATCCGCGCGCCCATGGCCAGGCGGTCGAGGCAGGCGGACAGGGTCTCGCCGCCCACGTTGTCGAAGTAGTAGTCGATGCCGCCCGGGCACGTCTCGGCCAGGCGCTCCGGCACGCTCTCGGACTTGTAGTCGATGGCCTCGTCACATCCGAGTTCTTTCACCGCGCGGCATTTCTCCGGCCCGCCCGCGATGCCGATGACCTTGCGCGCCCCCGCGATCCGCGCCATCTGGATGACCATGGAACCAACCCCGCCCGCCGCGCCCGAGACCACGGTCACGTCGCCCGGGCGCGGCTGTCCGCAGGCGAAGTAACCCGCGTGGGCGGAAAGTCCGGGCATGCCGAGGACGCCGCAGGCCAGAGAGTAGGGCAAGTCGTGGTTCTTCACCCTGAAGAACCTCTCCTGCGCGGTCATGGCGCTGGTGGCGTAGGTGCGCCAGCCGATCTGACCCTGCACGATCTCCCCCGCGCTCCAGTCCGGGTGCCGGGATTCGAGGATCCGCGCGACCCCGCGTCCGTGGATCACGTCGCCCACCGAAAGCTTGCGCGCGCCGCCCGCACCCGTGCCCTGCATGTACATGCGCATCACCGGGGCGAGGCCGAGGTAGAGGGTCTCGAGCAGAACCTCGCCTTCCCCGGGGGACGGCATGGGTTCTTCGTGCCAGGCGAAGTCGGTCGGCCGCACGTTGCCGACCGGCGCTGCGGCCACCCGCCACTGGCACGCGACGCCGTCCCGGGCCCGGAGGCCGGCGGAAAGCGAGGCCCAGTCCGGGGACGCGGGCGTGCTCATGAGTGCCGTGCGGGCACGGGCTCGTTGACCTCGTAGAAATAGCCGTCGAGGTCGAAGAAGGAGCAGGCGCGCATGTCCTTCTTCACCCCCGCGGGGTCGACGAAGCTCCACTCGTAGGGGTCGGCGTGGATGTGGCCGCCGAGCGCGCGGGCGCGCGCGTGGACGCCCCGGACGTCATCCGAGGCCACCACGAAGATGGGGGCGCCGAAAGTCACCCGCCGGGGCGGGGCTTCGGGCGCCTCCATCCTGGGCTCGACCCACTCGAGGAGGCCGATCATGCCGATGACCGGATCCTCGCACTGCATCACCACCAGCCGGGTCCGGTCGCCCGCCTTTCCCGCGGCGAGGCCGATCCCCGAGAGGGTGAAGGGCGTGTCGAGCCAGCGTTTCATTCCGAAAACATGCTCGTACCAGCGGGCCGCCGCCTCCGCGTCGCGCACCATGAGCGTGGTCCGCTTGACGATGTTCGTCATGAGATGCCTGCCCGGGAACCCGGGCCTACATGCTGCGGATGCGAAGACCCACGGTGATCGAGCGGCCGCGCGCGGGCGCGAACTGGAACTGCTCGCGGTAGAACTTGTTGGTGAGGTTCTCGACGTTCAGGGTGAGACCCACCGACTTCTTGTCCTTCCGCCAGTCGTAACCCACGCCCAGGCGCTGGATGGTGAAACCGGCGAGCCCGGCCAGGTCCTGATAGATGAGGAAGGGAGAATCCTCGAGGGTGGCGGCCACCCGCTCGACCTCTTTCTGGTACCGGAGCGAGTACTCGCCCCAGAAGCGCTCCTTCTTGTCGGTGAGGCGCAGGCCGCCCAGGATCTTCACGGGCGTGATGTTGTCCTGGGGCGTTCCCGCGATCGAGGCGTTGGTGAGCGGGTTCGTCCCTTTGAGGACGTCGCCCTTGTTGTAGGAGAAGTTGCCGAAGAGGGAGGTGATGGTCGGGCCCTGCTTGAAGGAAACCTGAACGTCGCCCTCGAAGCCCTGGATCCGCACATCGGAGTAGTTGATGGCCTGCGAGATGGAGCTGGAGGCGGTGAGCGCCGTGATCTCGGTGGAGATGAAGTCGGTGTACTTGTTGTTGAAGTACGAGAGCGATCCCTGGAACTGCGAGGAGCGGAACTTCAGGCCGATGTCGATGTTGTCGCCCTTCTCGGGGCCGACCGTGATGTTGGGCGCGATGCTCCCGATGGTCGCGGGGCCGGCGAAGAGAAGCTCCTCGAGGTTGGGGTGGCGGTAGCTGCGGCCGTAGTGCGCGACGAAGCTGAGCTTGTCGCTGTGCTTGAACACGAGGCCGACGTCGCCGGTGAAGGCGGTGCGGCTGATGCTGTCGCCGTTCGGGTTGGGAAGGGTGGCCGGATCGATGGGCGGCTTGGCTCCCGCCACGACCGGGGCGATGTTGTAGCCCGGGGTGGCCTCGGTGTCGACCTTGTAGCCGTCGACGCGCATGCCTGCGACCAGGCGGACCTTCGGGGTGATGTCCCACTCGTCCTGCGCGAAGGCGGCCATGTCGGAGAAGGTCGCGTTGGGGACGCGGGTCGGTTGGGTGACGCTGGGGGGGCCGAGGGGGACGAGAGCCGGGAACACGACCGCGGCCGGTCCGCGGGGCCCGAGAACCACCTGGCCCACGAGGTTCGTCTGGGTGGAACTCGTCCGGTAGTCCGCGCTGTCATCCTGGTAATAGGTGAGGCCGGCGGTGATGACGTTGCGGGGCGAGGTCAGGAAGGTGCCCTGCACGTCGAAGCCCTGGGTCTTCACCTTCTGCCCGGTGTCGCTGTTGATGACGAGCCGCATCACGTTGATGGGAAAAAAGGCCGCGGAAGGGGCGGGGAACTGCACGGGAATGTCCACGTTCCGGAGCAGCCGATCCTGCTTCTGGTAATAGCCGGTCACCGCGAGGTGGGAGAACCAGGGGTTGATCAGGCGGGCTTCGTAACGCGCGGAGACCTTGTCGAGCTTGCTGTAGGGGAGGACGATGCCCTGGAAGAACTGCGGAGGCACGAAGTCGGGGAAGCCGACCTCCTTGGCCTCGCGGTGGAAGTACTTCACCTTCAGAGACTGGGTGTCGGTGAAGGAGACCAGGCCGTTGCCGTTGATGGTGGTGCCGTCGAGATTCGAGGTGGGAATCTCCGTCGAGGTCCGGACGAAGGGGGCGTTGAACGGCTCGGGGAAGGCCTTGAAATGGAAGCCGAAGTTGGTGTCGATGGTGTCGACCTGCTTGAGCGTCCCGTTCGCGTGCAGCGGCCGCGAGTCCTCGAGCACGGTCCCGTCCTCGCCCCCGCTCGAATAATTGTCGAAGGACTCCTTGCCCCCGGAGATATTGAGGGCGTACTTCGGCGCGGTGACTCCCACTCCGAGGTTGCCGCGAAGGCCGTTCTCGTTCGAGCTGTAGTAGCCGTTGGCGTTCCCGATGAACCTGGTCCGGTCGGAGAAGGCGGGCTGCGCGGTCAGGATGTTCACGGTGCCGGAGAGGGCGTCGGTGCCATAGAGCACCGATCCCGCGCCGCTCACCACTTCGATGCTTTCGATGCTGGCGGCGTCGACGAGGCCCACCTCGACGCCCGCGCGGTCGGTGGCGGTGCGCGCGTTGTTCAAACGCTCGCCGTCGACCAGGACGAGGACGCGGGTCGAGTCGAGGCCGCGGAGGCGCGGACGCATCTGGAAGGGCCCGCTGCCCACCGGCGTCACCCCTGTCGCCTCGATCATCAGTTCCCCGGAGGACGCCGGGTTCGTGGCCGCCATGGTCTCCTCGCCGAGGCTCTCGGCGCGAAGGGGGACGACGAGGGCGTCGCGCGAAGAGCGGGAGGCCGTGACCGTCACCTCGCTCTGCAGGTTGCCCACGGTCAGGACGAGGTTGAGCTCGGCCGTGCTCTGGTCGGTGGCGAGGGAGATGTTGCGCGCGACCTGCGAGAAGCCGGGCATGTGCGCGATCAGGCGATACATCCCGGCCTTGAGTCCGCTGAACGCGTAGGCGCCGGCCTGATCGGTGATGACCACGGTCGAAGTGCCCGCGGCCACGTTCTCGAGGGTCACCTCCGCCCCGGGGAGAGCGCCGCCCCCGGTGTCGCCGGCCCGGCCCTTGATGTCGCCCGCCGACGCGACGCCGGCGAGGAAGACGACGCCGAGGAACAACGCGATGGATGCAAGAGGTGCTTGTCGAGGCTTCATTCGATTCTCCAGGGAGCGGGTGGTCCGGAAACCGGCGGGGCCGCCTGGGATCCCAGGCGTCTCCGCGGGTGTAGTTGTTATGACATTAGGACAATGGGGTATGGGAGTCAACCGGCGAAAGAGCGGCCGGTTCACGCGCGGATGCGCCGGGCCCCATTCGAATCGCGGAATGCCGGCTCGAACAAGCATCCGACTTTCCGGCGACTGCGGGTACGATTGGGGCTTCGAAGGCACACGGGGTTGTAGCCCGAATGTCCGGGAAGGAGACCGATAAGCCATGAGCTACGACAATTCAGAAGACGTTGAGTCGCTGATCCTCTCTCCGCGCCGCAACAGCGACGACGACTCCGAGGAATGGGAGGACGACGATCCCGACGCGGACGCCGATCTCTTCGAAGACGAGGTTCTCGACGACGACGACGAGGATGACGACGAAGACGAGGACGAAGAACTCGTCGATGACGAACTCGACGATGACGACGAGGACGAGGATGAGGACGAGGACGACGAAGACGAAGAGGACGAAGATGAGGACGACGACCTCGACGACCTCGACGACGAGGACGACGACCTCTTCGACGACGAGGATGAGGACGACGAGGACGAGGAAGAAGAACTCTGATGCTTGAAGCCGAAGTTCCGGTCCGCCTGGACGGCAGCGTGGGGGTGATCTCGCCCCTGCCGCGCCCGGACTGGATCAAGGCGCGCGCTCCCATGGGGGAGCGCTACGACTCCCTGGTCTCGCTGGTGCGCGGCCAGCGGCTTCACACCGTGTGCGAGGAAGCGCGCTGCCCCAACATCGGCGACTGCTGGAACCGGGGAACCGCCACCTTCATGATCCTCGGCGACACCTGCACCCGCGCCTGCGGCTTCTGCGCGGT
>DAORUA010000270.1:0-5396 GCA_035432945.1 Vicinamibacteria bacterium
GTCGTTCTCGTCGGCCTTCTGGCCCTTTTCCTGGCCCCGGCCTGTGGCAAGCCGAGCACCGCGCCGTCCGACGTCATCGGCGGGATCTGGAAGATCCGGAGCATCGAGACCTACTCGGGCAGCATCATCGGCGTCACCAACACCGCGGGCTACACCGTGGAGTTCAAGGACGGGGGCAAGCTCGCGGCCCGCGCCGACTGCAACACGTGCTCCGGGACCTATTCGATCTCGGGCGATTCCCTCACCGTGGGCGCCCTGGCCTGCAGCCGGGCCTTCTGCGGCTCGTCCTCGTATGACGTCGCGTTCCTCGACATCCTGTCGAACGCGACCACCTTCGGCGTCCTCGGCATCGAACTCAGCATCGAATCGCCCAAGGGCACGCTGCGCATGACCCAGTAGCGCCGAGGCGCCACCGGCCGGGATCGCCTTGAAGGTCCACGGCCCCGTCGCAGGATAGGATCGCGGCTCGGCGGTCCCCCGATGAATCTGCTCCTCGTCCTCCTCGCCCTTGCCGCGCCGCAGACCGCGGCCACGTCCGAAGGGGCCTACGCGCGTCTCAAGCCCAGTCTCTTCACCATCGAGATCCACTCCGGAAACCGCGAGGCGAAGAGCAGCCTGGGCAGCGGATACCTCGTTGCGGACGGTCTCATCGCCACGAACTACCACGTGGTGGCGTCCTTCATCGACGACCCCGTTCGCAACCAGTTGCGCGCCAAGGGGGAATCCGGCGAGTACCCGCTGACCCTGGTGCAGTTCGACCTCATTCACGACATCGCGCTGGTGCGCGCCGCGGGATTGCCGGGCAAGCCCCTCGCCCTCGCCGCGACCCCTCCCGAGGCCGGGGAGAGGATCATCTCCTTCGGCAACCCCGAGGGCCTCGGCATGAGCCTCATCGAGGGCAACGCGAACGGCTTCGCCACCAAGGGAGTGGTGCCGCGGCTCCTGCTGTCCATGCCCCTGAACTCCGGAATGAGCGGGGGGCCGATCCTCAATGCTCGGGACCAGGTGGTCGGCACCAATGTCTCCGTGCAATGGCTGTCGAACTCGCTCTCCTTCGGCGTGCCCACCGAGGCCCTGCGCGAGCTGCTGACCCGGGCTCCGCTCGACGTCCGGAAACCCGCCCTCCAGGCCGAGATGAACCGGCAGATCGACGCTTTCGAGAAACAGACCCGCGAAGCGCTCACCCGGGCCTTCGCGGCCGGATCGAAGGAGCCGGATCTCGTCATTGGCGGCGCCCGCAGCAAGGCGCTGCCCCCGGCCTTCGCCTGCTGGGACAATCGTCAGGAGTTCGAGCGCGAAGGCGTGGTGAAGAGCCAGTACGGCTGCGACCTGCAGTTCACGCCCGCCACCGAGAAGCTCGGCCCCATCGCCTCGGTGCAGATCCAGATCGAGCACTTCGCGTCCGAGCGAAGCAGCTGGGGCTTTTTCGGCTACCTGCCCTTTCACGCCCAGTCGCACCAGGAAGTGCCCGCGCGCGCTCCCGGCGATCCGGATCTCGGCCCGCCCGAGTGCGCCTCGAACCGCGTGCGGCTCGGCGGCGAGACCTGGAAGATCACGACCTGCGCGGTGGCGTTCAAGGCGTCGCCGGGCTTCTTCGACATCGACCTCGTGGCCACGAGCCTTTCCCGCCCGAAGGAAGCGATGTTTCTTTCCCTCGGCTTCAAGGGCTTCCGGATGAACTCCGCGCTCGACCTCTCGAAGCGCCTCATCGAGAACGTATCCTGGGGGACGAACTGATGCTGGTGGTCCGGGTCCTGCGCGACGGCGTGGTGGTGCGCGAAGAGCTGTTCCGCTCCACCCCCGTGACCATCGGCCGATCGCCGAGCTGTCATCTCGTCCTGACCGACCCGTCGGTGTCGCGCGAACACGCGAGGATCGACCGCGACCCGGGCGGGGGCTTCGTCATTGTCGACGGCTCCGGCACCAATGGGCTGTATGCGGGGCCGAGGCGAGTGGCGTCCGAGCGCATCTCGGGCCGCCTGCGCGCCCGCCTCGGTCTCGCCGAGATCGAGATCGAGGAGGTGAGCGCGGACGCCACCCAGCCGATCAGCCTCGAAGACCTTCACCGGCTGGATCAGCGGCGCACGCCGATCACCTGGGCCAAATACCTTGCGATCACCCTCGCGGCCCTGGTCATCGAGACCGTCATGGAGCCGGAGTTCTGGTCGCCCTGGAACTCCCAGCGCGCGGTCGGCGTGGTCTGGCAGTGCATGACCGCGCTGGTGGCCATCCTGGTCTTCGCCTCCATCCTGCTCGGACTCCTCAAGGCCGCGGGCCGCCGGGTCCGGATGGCCGATGTCCTGAACCACTTCGCGGTGTACGCGTGGCTGGGCCCGCTCTCCGTGGCCCTCTCGATGGCCGCCTACTACGTGCTGTCCGACGGCCTCGCCTCCTCCCTCCGCTCGTGGCTTCCCTCCCTGGCCGCCGTGGTTTTCCTGACCCAGGCCGCGGCCATCCGTCGCCCGGGTTCCAATGCCGCCTTCCGGTGGCGATGGGGCGCCGCATTCCTGCTTGTCCTGATCGGCATCGATCTCACCCGCGCGTATGCTTCGAGGAAGATGGGCGAGCCCGAACCCGACCACACCATGCAGGCCCCCATCCCCGTGCTCGGGCCGGGACCCGCGATCTCGTTCGAGGACTACGGCGCGTCCGTCGACGCGGCGGGGAAGCGGTCCGAGGCGCAGGTGCGGTGATGATCCTGACCCTCGGTCTCGTCCTGCTCGCCACGGCCGTTCCCGCCGACCTCGCCTTCATGAAGGGCGCGTGGGAGGGGGGCGCCGGCTCCATGAAGTTCGAAGAGCGCTGGACCGAGGAGGCGGGCGGGCTGATGCTCGGGGTCTCCCGCACGCTCAAGGGGGATCGCGCGGTGGGGTTCGAGTTCCTGCGCATCGAGTTCCGCCCCGACGGGGCCTTCTACGTGGCTCAACCGGGAGGCCGGCCCAAGACGGAGTTCAAGCTCACCGCCTCGGACGGAAAGTCCGCGACCTTCGAGAATCCGACGCACGACCACCCGAAGAAGATCCGCTACTCCCTGGGCGAAGACGGTTCCCTGAAGGCGGAACTCGAGGGCGCGGAGGGGAAGCAGGCCTTCGTCTTCAAGCCGGTCGCGCGTTAGAACCGCGGTCCGATAGGCGATGGACCTGCGTCAACTCGAGATGTTCCGGGCGGTGGCCGAAGAGGGTACCTTCACGAAAGCCGCGAAACGGGTGCACGTCACTCAATCCGCGATCTCGCGGCAGATCAAGCTTCTGGAGGAGGAGCTCGGGAGCGTGGTGCTCCACCGCGGCCAGAAGCGGGTGGCCCTCACCGCCTCCGGCGACCTGCTCCTCAAGACCGTGCACCGCGTCCAGCGGGAACTGCAGGAGACGGTGTCGCAGATCTCGGAGACCCGCACCCTTCACCGGGGCTCGCTGAGCCTCGCCGGGGGCATGACCGTCTGCATGTACATCCTCCCCCCGGTCCTGAAGCGGTTCCGCGCCCTGTATCCGAAGGTCGACCTCACGGTCACGAACGCCTCCACCTCCACGGTTCTCGAAAGCCTGAGGCGCCACGAACTCGACCTCGCGCTGCTCACCCTTCCCATCGTGGGCGACGACCTCCAGGTCCGCCCGGCCCTGCGCGAGGAGATGGTGGTGGTGACGGCGCCCGGGCATCCGCTTTCCAAGAAGCGGCCGGTCGCCCCCGGGGATCTCGCGAATCACCCGCTGATCCTCTACGAGTCGGGCTCCAACACCCGCCGCGTCCTCGACGACTTCTTCCTCGAAGAGGGGGTGGCGGCGCGGGTGGCCATGGAGACGGAGAACGTCGAGATCATCAAGGCCATGGTGAGCCACGGCCTGGGGGTGAGCATCATTCCCTTCGCGGCCGCGGCCAAGGACGTGAAGGCCGGGCGCCTCGCCTACTCCCGGCTGCGCGGGCGCAAGCTCTACCGCGAGACGGGGTGGGTCTACCTGAAGTCGGACTACGTGCCGAAGACGGTGTCCGAGGTCCTGCGCGTCTTCGACTCGGTCAAGGACAAGTACCTGCACGCGATTCCCGGTTCCTAGGGCTCTTCCCGCGCGGGGAAGAGCGGGGTGACGGCGCTCTGGTCCTCCTCGCCGGTCCGGATCCGGTAGACCTTCTCCACGGGCAGGACGAAGATCTTGCCGTCGCCCACCTCGCCGGTCCGGGCCGAGGACAGGATGGCCTGCACCGTGGGTTCCACGAAGTGATCGCTCACCCCGATCTCGATCCGGACCTTTTCCGAGAGTTCCATCCGCACCGTGGTGCCCCGGTAGGTCTCGACGTGCTCGGTCTCGCCGCCGTGCCCCTGGATCCGTCCGATGGTCAGCCCGCGCACCTCGGCGCGGAAGAGGGCTTCGAGGACATCGCCGAGTTTGTCCGGCCGCACCACCGCCACCACCAGCTTCATGACCGGCTCCCGGCGGCGCCGAGACTGGCCGCGGCGGCCGCGAGCGGAACCGGCGCCTCTTCGGGCAGGGCATCGCGAAGGATGAGGAGCGCGCCCTCTCCGCGGACGTAGGCCTCCTCGCCATGCTGGCTGACGTCGAGGCCGAGTCCCTCGTCGCGCTTCGATACCCGGAGCGGGGCGATCGCATTCACCACCTTGAGCAGGGCCCACGACGCGCCCGCGCTGTAGGCCGCGACCACCAGAATCCCCACCACCTGGATCCCGAGCTGCCGGGGGCTGCCGAAGAGGAGGCCGTCCGAAGGAGACCCCCAGGACTTCTCGGCGAGCACGCCGGTGAGGAGCGCGCCCACGGTGCCGCCGAGGCCGTGGGCCGCGACCACGTCGAGGGAATCGTCGAGCCGCGTGCGCGCCCGCCACAGGAGGCCGAAGTAGCTGGGCACGGCCGCGATCGCGCCAAGCACGATGGCCGAGATCGGGCTCACCAGGCCCGCGGCCGGCGTGACCGCGACCAGGCCGACCACGATCGCGGTGGCGGCTCCCACCGCGGTGACCTTGCGCGTGCGGTGCAGATCGAGGAGGGTCCAGACCACGAGGGTGGCGGTGGGAGCGAGCAGGGTGTTCGCGAAAGCGAGGGCGGCGCCGGTGGTGGCGCCGAGCGCGCTGCCCGCGTTGAACCCGAACCACCCGAACCAGAGAAGCCCCGCCCCGAGGAGGGTAAAGGGGACGTTGTGGGGAAGGATGGCCTGTCGCGCGTAGTCCTTGCGCGCTCCCATCATGATCGCGGCCACCAGCGCCGCCACCGCGGCGTTGATGTGGACGACCGTCCCTCCCGCGAAGTCGAGAGCGCCCATCGCGCCGAGGAAGCCGCCGCCCCAGACCCAGTGCGCCACCGGCGCGTAGACCAGGACGCTCCACAGCGTGATGAAGATGAGATAAGCGGAAAAGCGCATCCTCTGCGCGATCGCCCCGGAGATGAGGGCGGCCG
>DAORUA010000271.1:0-5371 GCA_035432945.1 Vicinamibacteria bacterium
CAGGGACAGGCCCGGGCCCAGCTTGAGCGCGGGCGAACCATCCGTCCCTCGCGCGAACGACGTGTACTCGTCGGACAGCTCGAAGCCGGTGACGAGAAGGGTCCGTCCGTCGCCCGAGATGTCGAACAGATCCGACCAGCCGAGCCAGGCGAGATCGCGCTCGCCGGCCGCCCCCGGGGCCCGGCTCGCGATGAAGGACGAGATGGACCCGCTGGCCAGGAGGACGCGGCCGTCCTGGGCCACGTCCATGAGAACGAGATGCTGCGGGGTCTGCCACACCAGACGCGGCTCGCCCCCGCCCGCGGGGACAGCGCGAAGCGACGAGGGCTCGCCGGGCATCACCGCGGTGAACCAGATCTCCTCGCCGTCCCGCGACCAGTCGAGGCCCTCCGACGAGATCCAGTCGCCGCCGAGCGGCGTCACCTTGCCTTCCCTCGTGGCGACGTGCACGCGTCCGTAGTTGTCTCCGTAGCGGGAATGATCGAGGAAGGCGACACGATCTCCCTTGGGCGACACCCGCGCATGAGACACGTAGCCCTTCGATTCGTAGACCACCTTGCCGAGCGGGAACTCCACGCGGTCCCGGCCTTCGACCCTTCTCACCACCGCGAGTTCGGCGGAGCCCGGGATCCAGTCGGCCTCGCGCACGGAATCGAGCAGCGGCCGCGGGTTCTTGCCCAGGAGCTCGACCTCCGCGAGCCTCCCCTCGGCCAGCCAGGCCTCGTACTTCTGATCGAGGGCGAGGGCCATCTGGCCCTTGTCGGAAACGGAGAGGAGGCCCGCGTCCGGGAGCCCGAGATCGGTGGACTCGCGATTCTCGGACTCGGTGCGGGTCATGAAAGTCCGTATGGGCCGGCCTTCCCAGGCGGCGCTGTACACGATCGAACTCAGGTCGGCGGTGAAACGCGCGGCCCTCACCGTCCCGCGGTCGAAGGTGATCTGCCGGACCGTGGGCGTCGAAGCGGGACGCCGACCCGCGAGCATCCCCACCAGGACGGACAGGCCGACGAGCGCCGCGGCCGCGCCCAGGGCACGAAGGGGGAGACGACGCGCTCCCCGGGCCGGCGCGACGAACCCGGAGATCGCCGACCCTTCGAGCGTCACCGCCTGGAGGGTGAAGGCCAGATCGCGCGCCGACTGAAAGCGCTGGTCGGGGTCTTTCTCCAGGCAGCGGCTCACCACGCTCTCGAGCCCCACCGGCACCTGACGCCCGGACAGGTGCATGGCCGGGGGATCGTCCCTCAGAATCGCGGACAGGCTTTCGGCCTGCGAGTCGCCGGGGAAGGCGCGCTTCCCGGTCACCATTTCATAGAGCACGCAGCCGAGGGCGAAGACATCGGACCTTCGGTCGGCGCGGCGACCCTTCGCCTGCTCCGGCGACATGTAGCCGAGGGTGCCCATGACCAGGCCGGCCTCGGTGGCGTGGGTCTTCGTGGCCCCCTCCGAGACTTCGGTGGGGGTGTCGGAGCGGGCGAGGCCGAAGTCGAGGACCTTGATGCGCCCGTCCGGCGTCACCATGATGTTCTCGGGCTTGAGGTCGCGATGGACGATGTCCTTCTCGTGGGCGGCGGCGAGGCCGTTCGCGAGCTGCACCCCGTAGTCGATGGCCTTCTTCAGAGGCAGGGCGGCCGCCTTGAGCTTCGCGCGGAGGGTCTCGCCCTCGATCAGTTCGAGGACGGCGTAGGTGGTCTCTCCCTCCGTGCCGAAATCGTGGATGGCGAGGATGTTCGGGTGGGACAGCGCCGCCACCGCCCGCGCCTCCCGTTCGAACCGGGCGAGCCGATCGGGATCGCCCGAGAGTTCCTTCGGCAGGACCTTGATCGCGACCTCGCGGCCCAGACGGGCATCCCGGGCGCGGAATACCTCACCCATTCCGCCCGCTCCGAGCGGCGAGAGGATCTCGTAGGGACCGAGTCTGGAACCGGGGGCCAGCGTCACCGGCCTACCTTACGCGGGATCATTGCCGGGTAAGACGAGAAACCGGTGTTCCGCGTTCCCCGGGGATTCGACCGGCGTGGGTCGGCGTGGAGATCGAACCCCGGGGGTCAGCGGGCCAGCCGCAGGGCCTCTCCATCCTTCATCGCGCGCAGCGTTGCGAGCGGCCCGAGCACGATCTCCGCGCCCTCGTCGAGGCCGGAGACCTCGGCGTCGAGACCGGAGATGAGGCCGAGGGCCGCCTTCGTGAAGACCGCCTTGCCGTCCTTGACCACGAATACCCCCGTTTCCTCGCGCCCGGCCACGTCCCGCGTGACCACCGCCTGCAGGGGCGCCACCAGCACGCCGCTCTTCTCCGCGGCCAGGATTTCCGCGTCGCAGGAGATCCCGGGGCGAAGGGTGCCGTCGTTCTGGTCGAGGGAGATCACCACCCGGAATTCGCGGGCCGAAGCGGCCTGGGCGGAGATCGGGGGGAGGGAGGACGCGCCGATCTCCGACACGACGCCCAGAAACTCGCGGCCCTGCAGCGCGTCGAGAGTGACCCGCGCGGTCTGGCCCACCTTCAGGCGGAGGGCGTCCGCCTCGGCCACTTTCAGCTCGGCGTTGAGGCCCGAGGTGCCGACCAGGCGCATCAACGTGGTGCCGGGCTGATTCTGGATGCCGATCACCACCATCTCGCCTTCGCGGACCTGGAGCCGGGTGACGATGCCGTCGATGGGCGCCACCACGTCGGTCTTCGCCAGGGTGTCGCGAACCCCGCGCAACTGCGCATTGGCCTGATCGGTGCGGTTCCTGATGGCATCCAGTTGCGCCGCGGCGGCGTCGAGCGCCGCCTTCGAGGTGTCGCCCTGCGCCTTCGGGAGCAGGCCCTGCTCGACCAGCGTCGCATTGCGTTCCGCGGTGAGCCTGGCCTCGACGAGTCTCGCCTCCGCCGCCTTGAGGTCCTCGCCGAGCGCTTTCACCGCGGCCTGCGCGGCCTCGACCTCGGAGGCGGCGCGCACGGGATCGAGCCTCGCCAGGACCTGCCCGGAGCGGACCCGATCGCCCTCCTTCACGTTCAGGCTCACCACCCGGCCCATGACCGAAGCGCCAATGTCGGCGTATTGCTTGGCCACGATTTCGCCGGAGGCGGTGACGTACGAACGGAAGGTCTCGCGCTTCGCGACCCGGGTAGTGTCGACGAGGGTGCCCTTGGGCCGACGGGAGATGACGACCGCGGCGACGAGGCCAAGGGCGACGAGAATGACGAGGACTTTCCGCAACATGTTCAAATACTATACAAAATCCAGAGGCTCGCCGCCCGCTTTGGTAGCATGGCGTCCGCAAGTCCCGCCCCGCCGCAGTCTAATGACTTCCTCCCGTCTTCTGCTTCAAGAGTCGTTCTCGCAGGCCTTCGCGGTCGTCCGCGAGTACCGGCTGCGGTCGGCCCTCGGCGCCCTGGCCATGGCCGCCGCGGTCACCGCCCTCGCCGGCATCTCGACCGGGCTCGAAGTCCTCGAGAAGTTCGCCGCCCAGGCCACCGCGCGCAGCATCGGGAGCGATGTCTTCCAGGTCGCGAGGGTCGGTCAGCGAGGACGCCTGGGAAGGAGGGAACTGGCCCGGAAGCTCGAACGCAACGTCGCGATCTCGCGCGCGGACGCGCGGTTTCTCGATGCGTACTCGGGAGATCTCGTGACTTACGCGCCCTCGGCGCAGCGGATCGTCGATGTCACGTCCGTCGAAGGCAAGATCGAGTCGGCCCCGGTCACCGGCACCACCGTGGCCATCACCAGGATCCAGGACATGGCCCTCGCCCAGGGGCGCTTCTTCAGCGACGACGAATCCCGGCGCGGCGAGTCGGTGGCGGTCATCGGGGACGAGGTCTCGAGGCTGTGCTTCCCGAGCGGCCGCGCCCTCGGCGGCACGGTCCGCATCGCCGGCCGCGCCTTCAAGGTCATCGGCATTCAGGAGGCGATGGGACAGCTCGGCGGACAGAGCCAGGATCGCTACATCTGGGTGCCCCTCGGCGGGTTCGAGCGCGCCTTCGGTCCGGCCGCGAGCCTCCAGATGTTCGCGAAGTCGCGCGTCCCGGGCGAGACGGTTCACGCGGAGGATCGCGCGCGGGCGAGCCTGCGCGCGAAGCGCAACCTGTACCCCGGCCAGGAGGACACCTTCGATGTGGTGACGCCCGACGCCGCGCGCAACTTCGTGGCCGCCTTGTCGAGCTCGCTCGGCGCCGCGGCGTTGCCCATTTCGCTCGCGTCCCTCCTCGCCGCCTTCGTGGTGGTGACCAACACCACCCTCGTGTCCGTGGCCCAGAGGACGCGGGAGATCGGGATCCGGCGGGCCATTGGGGCGAAGCGGGCGAACATCAGCGCCGAGGTCCTGGCGGAGTCGCTGATCGTGAGCGTGGTGGGAGCGCTCGCCGGCCTCGCCCTCGTGGCCGCGCTCGCCGCGGTGGCCTCCGCGATTCTCGGCCTTCCCCTGGCCCTGGCCCCCGCGACCCTCGCGCGCAGTCTCTTCATGGCCGCCATCGCCGGCCTTCTCTCCGGCGCCCTTCCCGCCCTGCGCGCGGCCCGCGCGGATGTCCTGAGCTCGCTTCGCGCCGACTAGGAGCAGCCACGACCATGACACGCCCGAGGAAGGGACTGGCCCTGATGGCCGCGACCGATCGCATGGCCCTCGGTTTCGCCCTCGACTCCGTGCGCGCGAACGGCGTCCGCTCCTTCCTCGCGGTCGCCGGCATCGTCATCGGTATCGTCACCGTGGTCCTGATCACCTCCGTCCTGTCGAACGCGAAGAACCAGGTGGCGGCGCTCTTCCAGGGGCTGGGCACCGACAACCTGCTGGCCTTCCACCTCGGCGCCGATCCCTACTCCCCGCCCACCGAGCGGGAAGCCAACCGAAAGCCTCTCGAGATCGGTTTCGCCGACATCATCAAGCGCAGCTCATCCAACATCGAGGAGGTCGCGGTTCAGCTCATCGTGCCGGGAATCGTGAACGGGCGTCCGCTGGTGGCGAGCGCCGGGCGCAACGACAACGACACCTGCTACGCCGAGGGCTGGCAGGCGAAGACCTACGAGATCATCAACGCGGGCCTCCTCGAGGGGCGCGTGTTCACGCCCATCGAGGAGGCGACGGGCGCGCGCGTGGCCATCCTGGGTGCGAGCGTTCGCGACTCGCTCTTTCCCGGCGTCTCCCCCCTGGGCAAGGAGATCCGGGTGAGCGGCGCGTCGTTCACCGTCATCGGCATCATCGCGCCGAGGCCGGGCGGCGTGTTCGGCGAGAACCGGCAGGACAGCGTCATCTCCATGCCCATCCGGACCGTGCAGGCGCTGTTTCCCGACGCGCGGAACGTCCTTCTCTACCTGAGGATGAAAGAGGGCCGTCGCGTCGAGGCCCGGCAGGACGTGGAGACCCTGCTGCGCCGGCTGCGCGGTCTCGCCCCCGATTCGCC
>DAORUA010000272.1:0-2522 GCA_035432945.1 Vicinamibacteria bacterium
CGCGGTTCTCGATATCGGGATGGGAGCGAACTGCATCTACCCCCTGATCGGAGCCCGAGAGTATGGCTGGCGGTTCGTGGGCTCGGAGACGGATCCGGTGGCGCTTGGCTGGGCCGCGGATCTGGTGGCCAGAAACCCCGGAGTGTCCGCGTTGATCGAGGGCCGGCGCCAGCCTTCCCCGGCCGACTGCTTTCGCGGCGTGGTGAGACCGGGCGAGTTCTTCGACGTGTCGATGTGCAACCCGCCCTTCCACGCCTCCGCGGCGGAGGCGGCGGCGGCCAACCTGCGGAAGCGCCGGAACCTGGGCTCGAAGAGGTCGGGGGCGGACTCGAGGAACTTCGGCGGCCGGAACGCCGAGTTGTGGTGCCCGGGAGGAGAACTGGGTTTCGTGCTCCGGATGATCGCGCAAAGCGTCGAGTTCGCCGACCAGTGCCGCTGGTTCACCACCCTGGTCTCGAAGAGCGCGCACCTGCCCCGCCTCCGCGAGGCCCTTCGGGACGCGGGCGCGGCGGAGGTCAGGACCATCGACATGGCCCAGGGCCGGAAGCAGAGCCGGATCCTCGCCTGGACGTTCGCGGCCCCAGGGGGGGCGCGTCCGTCGACTAGGGCTTCAACGAAACCAGGGCGATGACCAGGTTGAAGAACGCCCCGAAGACCAGCGGAGAGATGGCGCCGAGGACCGCGGCGTCGGGGTCGCGGGGCAGCAGAAACAGGTAGAGGGCGATCGCGATCGCGATCGCGACCACGTCGATCGCGACCATCAGGATGATGCGCGGCCGGGAGATGCGCCGCGGGTTCGGGGTGTCGGTCATGCCTCGCTCGTTATCAGCTTAGCTCTTGATAGACTTTCGGGGCCGCACTTCATCGAGGAGAGACAAGGGAAATCCCATGACCTACGTGATCGCCGAGCCCTGTATCGGAACCAAGGACACCGCCTGTGTCGAAGTGTGCCCCGTCGACTGCATCCACCCCAAGAAGGACTCGCCCGAGTACGCGGCCTCGACGATGCTCTACATCGACCCCGACTCCTGCATCGACTGCGGCGCCTGCGTTCCCGTGTGCCCCGTCCAGGCCATCTTTCCCCAGGACGAGCTTCCGGACAACTGGAAGAACTACACCGACCTGAACGCCGCCCACTACAAGAAGTAGGCGGCGCGCTCTAGAGGCTTCATCCATGAGCGAAGTCCGGGTTCGATTCAAGAAGCCCGCGAAACTCGGTCAGGATGCGGCCCTCGCCCTCGAGGACTACGCCCGCGTCGCGTCCACGTTCGACGCGGTGGTGGTGATGGACGCGAAGCACCGGGTGGTTGGCGTTTCGCTCGCGGCCGGGAAGAAGGAAGTGGCGGCCGCGGTCACCGAGGACATCGAGCGTTTCTTCGATTCGCTCGCCGCGGACGCGGCGGACAAGCTGGGCTGGAGCTGACCGCCCCCGCGGACTTCTCCTTCGCTCGATCCCCGGGCGCGTGGTACGGTTCAAGCCGGTCATGATTCGATCGCCCTTGCTCCGGCTGCTCGCCGGTCTCGTCCTGGTTTCCCACGCTCTCGCGCTGGCCGGGGTGTGCGACTGCGTGGCGCCGCCTTTGGAAGAGGCCGGGGTGGCGATGTCGTCCTGCCATGAAGAGAACGGTCTGAGGATCTCCCGGCCCGCCGCCTGCTGCTGCGGCGACGAGCAGGCGAATCAGCGCGGGGATGCGCTCGCCCCAAGCGTAGGCCCGGGCGCCGGAACCGCACCGACTTCCCTCGCCTCACCCGCGCCCCCGGCGACCGCCGAGTTCGCGCTCGCGCGCCCCGTCCACGTCATGAATCGACGCGGGCCGTCGCTTCCCAGACCGCCACTGCGGGTCTGATCCGGTCCGGCCCGGCTCGACGCGCTCGCCGCGTTCCGACCGCCGAAGGCCTGCGCATCGCTTCCGCCCGCAGCCCGGCGGCCGCTCCCTCCCTCTCTCTCCGGTACTCCCATGATTTCACGCCGTCTGTTCCTCATCTCTCTCTCATCGACCCTGCCCCTTTCGGGCTGCGCCTCCATTCCTCCCGATACGACCCGGCGAACCGGCGGGGTCGCCGACCCGACCGGTCAGGCGGCGACGCCCTGGCAACCGCCGGCCTCCGCGAAGCCCGAGACGCCGCCGCCCGCCCCACCCGCGGCCGCGGGCGAGCGCTACACCTGCAGCATGCACCCGGAGATCGATCTGCCCGCGCCGGGGGTTTGTCCGAAGTGCGGCATGCCCCTGGTTCCGAAGAAGCCCGGAGGCTCCCGGTGACCCGCCCCCGAACCCTTGCCGCCGCGGCCTCGCTGTTCACGATCCTTCTCGCCGGCTGCGCGGTCAACCCGCGGCCCACCTTCGACGAGGCGAGCGCGTCGGTGAAGAGCCGGACCGGACTCGAGACCTCGTGGATGCGCAGCGAGGCCGAGGAAGCCATCGTCCTCGCCCGTGTGCGCGAGATTCTCAAAGAGCCTCTCTCACCGCGACGCGCCGCGCAGATCGCTCTCATCAACAACCGCGGCCTTCAGGCGCGGCTCG
>DAORUA010000272.1:2622-5360 GCA_035432945.1 Vicinamibacteria bacterium
CGACGCGCCGCGCAGATCGCTCTCATCAACAACCGCGGCCTTCAGGCGCGGCTCGAGGAACTGGGCATCGCGCAGGCCAATCGCGTGGCCGCGGGTCTTCCAAGCAACCCCGAGATCGAGGGCTTCCTGGGCTGGCCGTCCACGTCCTCCGCCACCAACAAGATCGACGTCAGTTTCGGCCTGAACATCCTCGACCTCTTCGTCCTGCCCGCGCGCAAGAATCTCGCCGACCTCGAACTCCGGCAGGCGAAGGCTCTCGCGGGCGACGCGATTCTCAAGGTGGCGACCCGCGCTCAAACCGAGGCTTACGAACTGCAGGCGCTTGAAGCCAACGCCGTCATCACCGGGCTCGAGGTCGAGATCGAAGCGGCGCTGACGGAATTCGCGGGCGCTCGCCTGAAGGCCGGAACTCTTTCCCAGCTCGAATATGAGGAGGAGAGCGCCCGGCTGGACGACCTTCGAACGAGGAAGGCCCTCCTCGAGCTCGAAATCCGGAAGCAGCGGGAAGCCATCAACCAGACGCTCAGCCTGTGGGGCGATCTGACCGCGTGGACGATGGAGCGGCTCTCCTCCGACCTTCCCGCCGCCGATCCTTCGGGTACGGAGTTCGAGAGCGTGGCCCTCGAGCAGCGCTTCGACATCGCCGCCGCCCGCGCCGCCATCGAACTCCTGGGCGGAACCTTGAAACTCCACAAGAACACCCGGCTCCTGCCTGCGGGCGTGGAGGTGGGGGTTCGGACCGAGAAAGAGGGCGGGGTTCGCCTGACCGGGCCCACGGTGAAGCTCCAGCTCCCCATCTTCAACCCCGGAAACGCGGAATCGGCGCGCCTCGAGGCTCTCTACTTCCAGGCCCAGCGGCTTCTCGAAGACAGTGCGGCGATCGCGCGATCCGAGGTGCGAGAGAAACGCGATCAGCTCTTCGGGTCGCGGGCCCTCGTCAAGCACCACGAGGAAATAGTGGCGCCCCGGAAGAAGCGCGTCGTCGACATGACGCGGGGCTACTACAACATGATGCTGAAGGGCGCGGACGAGTTGCTTCGGGCTCGGCGCGACGAAGTGGAGGCGGAAGCCTCTCTCGTCGAAGCCCGAAAGTCCTACTGGATCGCCCGCACCGAACTCGCCCTGGCCCTGGGCGGCGCCATACCCGGCCACACCGATGGAGAGAACCGATGATTTCGAGACGACGCTATCTGGGCGGCCTCGTGGCCGCGTCCGCGCTCCTGAAGGCGCGAGTGAGTTCGGCTCTGGGTCTCGACCCGCTCGTGGAGGCCCAGGATCCGCATGCGGGACACGTCATGCCCGCGGCCACACCCGGCCCGACCGCCGCGAAGACACCGGCACGAGCGGCGGCGAGGACCAGCGGGCTCTACACGCCGGTGGTGACGCCCGACGGCTCGACCCTTCCCTTCACCATGAACAACGGGGTCAAGGAATTCCGGCTCACCGCCGAGCCGCTCGTCCGCGAGTTCGCGCCGGGCATGAACGTGAACTGCTGGGGATACAACGGCTCGACTCCCGGCCCCACCATCGAAGCGGTGGAGGGCGACCGGGTCCGGCTCTTCGTCACCAACAAGCTGCCCGAGCACACCACCGTCCACTGGCACGGGATCCTGCTGCCCGCGGGGATGGACGGCGTCGGCGGCCTGAATCAGCCGCACATCAAGCCGGGCGAGACGTTCGTGTACGAGTTCACCCTGCGCCAGCACGGCACGTACATGTACCACCCGCACGCGGACGAGGCCGTGCAGATGGCGCTCGGGATGTTCGGCTTCCTCGTCATCCATCCGCGCGCGCCGAAGCGGAAGATCGACCGCGACTTCTGCATCTTCCCCATGGAATGGCGGGTCGATCCCGGGACCATGACCCCGAATCCGAACACCATGCTCGACTTCAACGCGTTCACGTTCAACGGCCGCGCTTACCCCGGGACCTCCCCGCTGGTGGTGAAGACCGGCGATCGGGTTCGCGTGCGTCTCGCCAACGTCTCCATGGATTCGCATCCCATCCATTTCCACGGTCATCGCTGGTGGGTGACGGAAACGGATGGCGGGCAGATTCCCGAAACCGGCTGGTGGCCGGAGACCACGGTGAACGTCCCGCCCGGCACCACGCGCACCGTGGAGTTCGTGGCCGACAACCCCGGGGACTGGGGATTCCATTGCCACAAGTCGCATCACGCCATGAACGCGATGGACCACGATGTGCCGAACGTCCTCGGCGTGGATCAGACGAAGCTGAAAGAAGCCCTCGATCGTTTCGTTCCGGGCTCGATGGTGATGGGAACCTCGGGAATGTCCGAGCACGCGGAGCACGCCGACCATCTGGCCGGAGCGGTTCCCAACACGCTGCCGATGATGACGGGAACCGGCCCCTTCGGTCCGGTCGAGATGGGCGGCATGTTCACCATCCTCAAGGTCCGCGACCGGCTGGACACCTACGACGCCGATCCCGGCTGGTATGAGTATCCCGCGGGCTCGCTCGCCCGAAAGGTGGAGTAGGCGCCTCCGTCATCCCGGCTGCCTTCCCGGATCCGCCTTCTCGGTCCGCCGCCCGAATCCGTCATCCCGGCGAAAGCCGGGATCCACCCACCGCTACCCTGCCCAGCCCGCCTTCGCCTCCCGCGCCTGCCACAGATGGCGCCGCGCATGGACGAGCACGATCCGCAGCGCGGCGTAGACGTTGTACTTCACCTTCTCGTTGAAGGGCGACGCCACCTTCACCGTCCCGGTGGCGAGACC
>DAORUA010000273.1:0-1441 GCA_035432945.1 Vicinamibacteria bacterium
GGTCGACGATCGCCGGGTAGTGCTCGGGGAGGCACCCCCAGTTGCCCTGCGCGGTCGCGTCGAAGGCCATGAGGTTCGAGAGCCGCACCTCGACGGACTTTGGCGTGAAGCCCACGATGCTCAGGTAGCCGCCCGGCCCGAGCAGGCTGAAGGCGGCGGCCTGTCCGGGTACTGTCCCCGATGTCTCGAAAATCCTGTGGCGGAAGCTCGGCACGTTGTTCTGCTTCGCGAAATCGCGCAGCGCGCCGCGGAGCGCCTTGATGTCGAGTTGGTCGGCGCGGAGGGCGAGCCGGACTCCGAAGTCCCTGAGAGCGTCGAGCCGCTCCTGGCTCACGTCCACCGCGACCACGAGCGCGCCCATGGCCGCCGCGATCTGGACCCCGAATCCGCCCACCCCGCCCACTCCCACGAAGACCGCGATGTCGCCCGGGGCGAGGCCGCTTCGAAGAATCGCCTGGTAGGGCGTCGACACCGCGTCCGCGATGACCGAGAGGGTTTCGAGATCGACCTTGCCGGGGTTCCGAGCCGGGTCCTCGAGATCGGGAACGGGACACAGGCCCGCGGCGGGGACGCGCAGGTGGGTTCCGAACCCTCCGTCGAGGTCGTTGCCCGGGAAGACCTGCTTCGGACAGATGGAGCCGCGTCCCGCGCGGCAGGCCTCGCACTGACCGCAGGGGATGACCGCGGGGACGATCACGTTCCGGTTGAGCCAGGTCCCGGCGCCCGGCCCGGTCTCGACCACCATGCCGCTCACCTCGTGGCCGAGGGTCAGGGGGAAGGCATGGCGCGTGGGCACGCCGTCGTAGAAGTACCCGAGATCGGTGTGGCAGACCCCGCAGCCGGCCACCTGGACCAGGACTTCACCCGGGCCGGCGCTCTCCTGCCGCTCCGTCTCCACCATCGGCCGCCCCGGCTGTTCCACGACCCATGACCTGATCCGCATCGCGTCCTCCGGAAGAGCCAAATAGGATATTCGGACCCTATTTACCTATTTACCGCAGGCCCGCCCGGGTTGTCAATGAGTCTTTCGCCCTCGGCGCGGGTTCAAGAAAACGGAACTCAACCGTTCCGGCCCTGCCCCGGGTCCTACCTGGACCATGCCCCTCATCTCTTCTCTCGTGCTCGGAATCGCGATCCTGTCTCTCCCCGCGCCCTCCCCCGCCGCGGCCTTCGTGGAAGCCCGGGTCGCGGTTCAAGGCGCCGAACTCGCGGTGACGCTCGCCCTGCCCGCCGGCGCCCGGCGTGAGCGTCTTCCCGCCCTGGTCCTGCTCCCCGGATCCGGACCCTCGACCCGCTCCGACTCGGAACCGCTCGCGCAACCGTTCCTCCGGGCGGGGTTCGCGGTTCTCACCTTCGACAAGCGCGGGTGCGGCGACTCCACCGGTTCGTGGCTCACCTCGTCCCTCGATGACATGGCCGCGGACGGCCGCGCGCTGTTCGA
>DAORUA010000273.1:1541-5309 GCA_035432945.1 Vicinamibacteria bacterium
CTGTCGGGAGGGGCGCCCCGGTCCGCGGTCACGACCCTGCTCGAGTCCGGAAAGGAGCGATCGTGGCCAGGCGATCTGGGCATCGGCCGCGTTCTCCCGAGCGAGGCCCAGCGTCCCGCCTGGGCCTGGGTGGCCACGTTCGATCCCGAGCCGTCGCTGCGGAGTCTCCGCTCGCCCGTGCTGGCCATGATCGGCGGCCGCGACCGGGATCCCGCGATGGAGGTGAAAGCCTGGCAGGCGGCGCTCGCACAAAACCCCGACCCGCGCACCGAGATTCGGGTGGTCCCCGGCGCGGGACACGTGCTGACCGTGGGCGGCACCCACATGCGGGGAATCTTCAATGACCGGGCCCTGGACGCCATGGCCGCGTGGGCCGCGGGGGTGGTTCGCGTCGAAGGATCTAGCGCACCGGGGTCATCAGCGAATCGTGATGGTCGAGAATGAGGGAGCGAAGGTAGGGACCGATCTGGTCGACATCCGCGAAGCCCGCGGCCTTCGCGGCGCTCGCCGACTTCTCCTTCGGAATATCGTCCCGCTCCGCGTAGTGCTTCCAGCCCTTGTACGGGCCCAGGGTGAAGCTGTCCCACGAGCCGCCAAGTTCGCGGACGAAGATCGCGGTCTGCGGCCGTCCCAGCGCGGCCGCGTAGGCGTTCTCCATCTCCCGCTCCCTGAGGAGTTCCGCCCGCTTGTCGGGGAGAGCGTGAAACATCTCCGCGTGCAGCAGGTTGGCCTCGCGGAAGGCGGGGAGGGTCTCGAGGTCGGGGCCGCGCACGAACAGGTCCTCCTGCCAGGCGACGAACTCGGCAGGGGCCAAGGGGAGGGGCCGGTCGTCCTTCAGGATCTGGGCATACCCGGAGATCCGCTGGAGGATCATCAGGTCCCAGTGATCGCCCTGGGCATGTCGCAGCAGAAGGCCCTTCGAGCCGTCAGCACCCGTCCCTTTCACCTTGAGGGCGCCGATCAGGTCGAGGAGGCGCCCGGGCGCGGCGCGAAGCAGGGTCGTCCGGTAGAGCGTCTCGCCGCGCATGGTCTGGGCGTGGGCGAGGGGCGCGAGGCCCAGGAGGACGAAGGCGAGAATCGAACGGGTCATGGGGTCAGGACTTCGGCGTCCCGGCCTTCATCCGGTACAGCTTCGTCGCGGTCCGGACGTAGAGGCTCTCGGCATCGGCGGCGGGAGTGGCGAGGCTCATTTCGCCCAGGCTGTTCTTCGCGACCTCCTTGTACTCGTCGCCCGCCTCCACCACGTAGGTGTCGCCGTCCTCGGAGAGGAGATAGATCTTCCCGGCGCTTGCGAGCGGGGAACTGGAGAAGGTGGCGCTCCCCGTTCCCACCCGCGCCTTGTAGATCTCCTTGCCCGTCTTCGCGTCCGCCACCTGAAGGATGCCGTTGTCATTCACCGCGTACACGCGGCCGCGGTAGAGGAGCGGGGAGGAGGTGTAGGCGGAGAAGCGGGGAAGGAACCAGCCGACGAACTCGTTCAGGGGCGCGTCCTTGGGCGTGGTGAGGTCGCCCGTGGCGCCCGGCTTGACCGCGAACAGGGGACGGTTGGTCTCGCCTTGCGAACCCGAGCCCACGAAGAGCAGGCCGTCGCCCGCGATGGGACTGGGGGTCGCCTGGGTCATGCCCCCGAGACGCCAGATCTCCTTTCCGTCCGTGCCGTAGCTGATCACCAGGCCCTTGCCGATGGTGATGATCTCGGTGCGCGCGCCGTTCTCCCACACGAAAGGCGTGGCCCAGCCCGACTGCATGCGCGCCTTGAAGCCGCTGCGGCTGGCTTTCCAGATCTCGTTTCCGGTCTTCGCGTCCAGGGCCACCAGGAAAGACTCGGCTTCGTTGTCGTGCATCTGGTAGACGCGGCCGCCGTGGACCACCGGGGACGAGGCGGTGCCGAAGTCGAGATAGATGGGCTGGGCGGGCCAGGTCTTCTTCCAGAGGAGCTTGCCGTCGAGGGAGTAGCAGAACAGGCCCACGTTGCCGCCGAACGACGCGTAGAGACGTTCCCCGTCGGTGGCGGGGGTTTCCGAGGCGTAGGTGTTCTTGCGATGCCGGCCGCCGGGCGGCTGGCCCTTGTGCGCCTCGTGCTTCCACTTGAGCTTGCCCGTCTTCGCGTCGAGGGCCATCACCTGGTAGCTCACTTCCTCGGCTTCCTTCGTGAGTTCGATGTCGCGCGCGACCACGCGCTTGCCTACCTCCTCGTCGGAGAGGCCCTGCTTGGTCAACTCCGCGGCATAGTCGTTCCCGAAGATGCCGGTGGAGGGAGCCTTAAAGCTGCCCGCGTTCACCGCGGAGGTCACGAACACGACGTCCTTCCACACGATGGGCGAGGACCATCCGCGGCCGGGCACCTCGGCGACCCAGGCGACGTTGTCCTTGACCGACCACCGGGTCGGCAGCGTGGAACCGTCGGCCACGCCGCTGGCACTTCCTCCGCGGAACTGGGGCCAGTTGACCGGAGTGGCGGGGAAAGCCGCGGCGGCCGAAAGGCCGAGCGCGCTCGTGAGAACCAGACTCAAATGCTTCATGGGTGAAATTGTCCTTCGAACCCCCGGCACCCGCAAGCGGCTCGCGGAAATCAGGTTCAATCCCTTGTATTGCATCCGGTGAGATCATTGTCCTGCCGCGGCCGCGGACCGTGACGTCGAGACTTTCATGAAGGTCCACCAGCTCACCGCCGATCAGGCCCTCAAGAGCCTGGCCAGCCGAGCCTCGGGCCTCGAGCAAGCGGAAGCCCGACGACGCCTCGCCGAGTTCGGCCCGAACCGGATGGAGGAAATCCGCGGGGCGCCCCTGGCCCTGCGCTTCGCCGGGGAATTCGTCCATTTCTTCGCGTTGATTCTCTGGGTGGCCGCGGGTCTTGCTTTCTATGCCGAAGCCCACGAGCCGGGTCAGGGCATGGGCACCATGGGTATCGCGATCGTGGGCGTGATCATCGTGAACGGGCTCTTCTCGTTCTTCCAGGAGTACCGCGCGGAGCGGGCCCTCGCCGCTCTTCGGAAGCTCCTGCCGAGAGAAGTCAAGGCCCTGCGGGACGGGGTGATCTCGGCCCTGCCCATCGAGGGGCTGGTGCCGGGCGACGTGCTGCTCCTGGCCGAAGGCGACGACGTGCCGGCCGATGCGCGCGTGATCGACGCCCACGGCCTCCGTGTCAACACCGCCACCATCACCGGCGAGTCGCTCCCGAAGGCCCGCAACTGCGAACCGAGCCTCGAGGAGACGATCCTCCAGGCCAAGAACATGCTGCTCGCGGGCACCGCCATCATCTCCGGCGAGGCCAGGGCCCTGGTGGTTGCGACCGGCATGCGCACCGAGTTCGGCCGCATCGCGCACCTCACCCAGTCCGGCCGCACGCCCCCCTCGCCCCTGCACAAGGAGATCCGGCGCCTGACCCGCCTGATCGCCGTGCTCGCCACCTCGCTTGGAGTCGTCTTCTTCTTCATCGGCCAGTCCGTCGGGCTTTCCTTCTGGGAGAACTTCATCTTCGCCATCGGCATCATCGTGGCCAACGTGCCCGAGGGTCTCCTGCCCACGGTGACCCTCTCCCTGGCCATGGCGGCCCAGCGGATGGCGAAGCGGAACGCCCTCGTGCGTCACCTGCCCGCGGTCGAGACCCTCGGTGCGGCGAGCGTCATCCTGACCGACAAGACCGGCACACTGACCTTGAACCACATGACCGCGCGCGCCGTGCACTTCGCGGAAGGCGACCATCCCGCCGATGCGTTCGGGGCCACCGCCCTCACCGCGTCGCGGCAGCGGTTCTTCGAGATCGCC
>DAORUA010000274.1:0-5297 GCA_035432945.1 Vicinamibacteria bacterium
GGCCGCGGGGGGAGCCTGCGCGGCAACGGGGGCGCCCGGCTCCGGGGCGGGGGCGGCCAGGACGAGCGCCGCGAGCGCCGCGACCCCGGCTCCAAGGAAGCCGCGTCTGGACGTTCTTCTCGTGTCTTCGCTCTTCTTCATCGATTCCCCTCGCCGGCGAGTCCTCCGCCGGCCGAATTGTGGCATCCTGCGCGCCCAGAAACCATGTTCGTCTTCGATATCGACGCGGTGCGGCGCGCCCTCGAGGCCATGGACTCCAACTGGAAGGAGTTCATGCGGGTGGAGACCCTATCGGCCGGGGTCTATCGGCTGAAGGCCGGCGAGCGCGACCTGCAGAAGCCCCACACCGAGGACGAGATCTACTTCGTCACGAAAGGCCGGGCGAAGTTCGCGGCCGGCGAGAACATCCAGGACGTGGCCGCGGGCAGCATCATCTACGTCGAGGCGGGGCGCGAGCATCGATTCGTCGACATCGCGGAGGACGTCGAGGCCCTGGTGATCTTCGCCCCCGCCGAGGGCTCGGCGGTCGCGGGCCCGCCGCGGTAGCCTGCGGCCATGAGCGAAGAGAAGAAGATCACGCGCACCCCGGAAGAGTGGGC
This sequence comes from Vicinamibacteria bacterium, assembly GCA_035432945.1. Taxonomy (GTDB): domain Bacteria; phylum Acidobacteriota; class Vicinamibacteria; order Fen-336; family JAGNNV01; genus JAGNNV01. Next base: position 600 of record DAORUA010000274.1, read on the forward strand.
GGCGATGCTGACGCCCCAGCAGTATCACGTGGCCCGGGAGAAGGGCACGGAGCGGGCCTTCACGGGCGCCTACTGGGACAACCACGACAAGGGCGTCTACCGGTGCATCGGCTGCGGGGCCGAACTGTTCGACTCGAACGACAAGTTCGACTCGGGCACGGGCTGGCCCAGCTTCACGAAGCCCGTGGATGCGACCATCGTGGAGACCGAGACCGACCGGAAGTTCATGATGACGCGCACCGAGGTCCACTGCGCGAAGTGCGACACCCATCTCGGGCACCTCTTTCCGGACGGCCCGAAGGCCGCGGGCGGAATGCGCTACTGCGTCAACTCCGCGTCCCTCCGGTTCGAAAAGGAGAAGGACGCGAAGTAGCAGGGTGCTGAGCATCAGCACCCTGCGTATCCCGGCGAAGGCCGGGATCCACTCCGTCTAGATGGCGATCGGCCGCCGGATCGCCAGGGTCTGGCTCATCGACTGCGGCGACAGGGTCGCGTCCCACACCACGCTCCACTCGCAGCAGGCATCGCCCTTCTCCGTGCAGGACACCTTGGTGACCACGAGCTTCTGCGCGTTCACCATCTCGAGCGACCGGGTGAGAAAGCCGGTCGCGCGCGGGCAGCGGACGTCGGAGCCGCGGATCGCCTCGTAGCGCACGCGGACCCTTCCATCGCCCACCAGGTCGGTATCGACGCCGCCCTCGTCCACGAACTGGCCCCACGACCGTTCGGCCGCCCGCAGGAAGTCGAGGGGCGTGGGTCGCGCGATGAGGGCCTTGTGGACCCCGTTGAGGCCGAAGGTGGCGTTGAAGGCGCCCGAGCGCTCGTAGAAGGCCCCGTCGCCGTTGAAGTGCTGCCGGGCCTTGCGGGCCAGCGACTCGAGTTCCTCGACCGGATAGAACGCCGAGGCCAGGACAAGTCCCTCGCAGCGCTTGCGGAGGTCGGGATCGAGGGTGGCGATGAACTCCTTCAGGCGCGCAGGACCGTACTCGGCTTCGATGAAGCCGAGAAACGACGCGATGGATGTGCCCTTGATCCTCACGGAGGAATACCCTCGTTTTCTGGATGGACGGACGGCGGCCTGGCTGTTTTACGGTTGGGAAGGCGGAATGATACGGCTTCCGGGGCCGGTCTAAAAGGCCCCCCGAACCAGGCGCTCGGAGGGCAGGAGAACCGCGTAGAGGAAGGCGTTCGCGGGGGTGGGCACGCCGGCTTCCCGGCCGAGTCGGACGATGGCCCCGGTCTGGGCCTCGAGTTCGGAGGGCCGGCCCTCGAGAAGGTCGCGCTGCATGGACGCGGTGGCATCCTCGGGGAGTTTGTCGGTGAAGGCGAGTGTCCGATCCACCGCTTCGCGGGCCACCTTCACCCCGCGCGCCTGGGCAAGATCGACGATCTCGTTCATGGCCTCGGTGAGCAGGGCCCGGGTCTCCTTCACGTGGCGCCAGGCCCCCGCCGGCTTCCGGGCCGCCGCTCCCACCGCGCTGAAGGGCGCGATGAACAGGAACTTCTCCCACAACGCCACCGCCACGTCGTCGGAGCGCTTCGCGGCCACGCCGGGGCAGCCGTCGAGCGCCGCCTGTAGGGCCTGGGCCCGGACCGACGGCCCGCCCGTCCACTCGCCGAACTCCACGCTGGGCCTGACGCCCGCGTGCCGGATCACCCCGGGCTCGGCGACGTAGCTCATCAGGCGGCACACGCCCGCGATCACGCGCTCGCGGCCGCAGACCCGGGCCACCTCGTCCGGCGCCTCCACTCCGTTCTGCAGGGTGAGCACCGCGCCCTCCTTGCCGAGAAGGGGCGGGAGCAGAGGGGCCACCTCCGCGACCTGCCAGGTCTTGACCGCGAGCAGGACCACGTCGACCGGGCCGATGGCGGACGGGTCGTCGGTGGCTCTCGCCTCCGGGATCTCGAAATCGCCCTCGGTGCTGAAGACGCGCAGGCCGCGCTCGCGGATGGCGGCGAGATGGGCGCCCCGCGCGAGGAACGTCACCTCGTGCCCGGCCTGCGCCAGGCGGCCTCCGAAGTAGGCTCCGACCCCGCCCGATCCGATCACCGCGAATTTCATCGCGCGAGGCTACGCCACCAGGGGCCGGTCCGGCGCGCCCGCGACGGTACAATCGCCGGACTTTGCAGATCCTCTGGACGTACCTGAAGCCTCACCGGGCGATCGTGGCTTTCGCCCTCGTCCTGGCCGCGATCAACCAGATCTTCTCCCTTCTCGATCCGCTGATCTTCCGGCACGTGATCGACGAGTACGCGACCAAGTACGCGGAACTCGATCGCGCGTCCTTCTTCCGGGGCGTCCTCACCCTGCTCGCGGCCGCGGTGGGCGTGGCCTTCGTCTCGCGGGTGGCCAAGAATTTCCAGGACTACTTCATCAACGTCATCACCCAGCGCGTGGGGGCGGCGATCTACGCGGACGGGGTGCGACACTCCCTGAACCTGCCCTACCAGCTCTTCGAAGATCAGAGAAGCGGCGAGACCCTGGGCGTCCTGCAGAAGGTCCGGACCGACGTCGAGAAGCTGATCTCCACCGCCATCAACATCCTGTACTCGACCCTGATCGGCGTGATCTTCGTCATGATCTACGCGCTCTCCGTCTACTGGATCATCGCGCCCGTCTATTTCCTCACCATCCCGATCCTGGGCGGCCTGGTGTCCGTCCTCTCCAAGCGGATCAAGGCGGTGCAGAAGGACATCGTGGCCGAGACCACGGCTCTGGCGGGATCGACCACGGAGTCCTTGCGCAACATCGAGCTGGTGAAGAGTCTCGGGCTTGCTTCCCAGGAGATCTCGCGCCTGAACGCGACTACCCAGAAGATCCTCGTGCTGGAGCTCAAGAAGGTGCGCTACCTGCGCAGTCTCTCGTTCATCCAGGGGACGGTGGTGAACGCACTGCGCACCAGCATCCTCTTCCTGATGCTCTACCTGATCTACGCGCGCGCCATCACGGTGGGGCAGTTCTTCGCCCTCTGGATCTACTCCTTCTTCATCTTCGGGCCGCTGCAGGAACTGGGGAACGTGATCACCACGTATCGCGAGGCGGAGGTGTCCCTGGGCAAGTTCGAGGCCCTGATGAAGCTGCCGGGGGAGCCCGCGCCCGCGCGCCCGGTGCCGCCCTTCACCCTGGAGCGGCTGGAGTTCGAGAAGGTGAGCTTCACCCACCTGACCGGGGCGTCGCCCGCGCTCTCGGAGGTGTCCTTCGGCCTGTCGAAGGGGAAGACGATCGCCTTCGTCGGGCCGTCGGGGGCGGGAAAGACCACGCTGGTGAAGCTCCTGGTCGGCCTCTATCGCCCCGAGGCGGGGCGGATCGTGTACAACGGGAACGACGGCAAGGACGTGGATCTTTCGCACCTGCGGGCGCAGATCGGCTTCGTGACCCAGGAGACCCAGCTCTTCTCCGGCACCATCCGGGAGAATCTCCAGTTCGTGCGGCCCGACGCGACCGACGCCGAGTGCCTCGACGCCCTGAAGCGCGCGGCCTGCGACTCTCTGCTCGCCCGGGCGGAGAAGGGGCTCGATACCGTGATCGGCGAGGGCGGAGTGAAGGTGTCGGGAGGGGAGCGCCAGCGCCTGTCCATCGCCCGCGCCCTGCTCCGCCGCCCGCGGCTGCTGGTGTTCGACGAGGCCACCTCGTCGCTGGACTCGATCACCGAGGAAGAGATCACCACCACCATTCGCGACGTGGCCACCAACAAGGACGTGATGACCGTCCTGATCGCCCTTCGCCTCTCGACCATCATGCACGCCGACACCATCCACGTGCTCGAGCAGGGCCGCATCGTCGAGTCGGGCGCGCACGAGGAGCTTCTCGCGATGAAGGGCCTGTACTACGCCCTGTGGCGGCAGCAGGTGGGTGAGCGCCGAACCCTCGCCGCCGGCAAGATGTCGGCGGCGTAGGCCGCGGCGGGCCGGGCATGCCCGGCCCCTACGGTCGACGGATTGCGACGTGTGGGGTGTGAGGTGTGAAACCCGTAGGGGCGAGGCATGCCTCGCCCTTGCGTGGGTGGGGGATCGCCGATGGGTCGCCGATCACCCGTGTTGGCGCGGCCGCCGGCGCCGGTCCTGCAACGGGCCGGGCATGCCCGGCCCCTACGGTTGGTGGGTTGCGACGTGCGGGGTGTGAGGTGTGAAACCCTGTAGGGGCGAGGCATGCCTCGCCCGCGCACGTCCGCCGATCGCCCGTGGATGGCGTGGCCGCCGGTGCGGTCCCGCGGCGGGCCGGGCATGCCCGGCCCCTACGTCGTGGTCGCGGGGAGGTCCCAGTTCGTGTGGGGGGCCTTGTTGAGCACGAACCATTTCCACATGATCTCGCGATACGTCCGTGGCTTGATGCCCAGTTCCGCGTACATCGGGCGGAGGATCATGTGGAGCTTGCGAAGGTTGTAGAAGGGCACGCGCGGAAAGTAGTGGTGCTCGGCGTGGTAGTTCGAGTAGACGAAGAGAAAATCCCAGATGCCCGAGGGCTGCATCACCGTGGACCACTTCAGCGGGTGGCTCGGGTCGATGCAGTAGTGCTGGCCCAGCCGATTGATGGTGAAGGCGATGGGGAAGATGATGAAGTAGGGCAGGAACCAGACCCGGAGCATCGCGCCCATCCCCCCGAAGTAGTAGAGGGCGGCGCCGATGGAAAGCTGGATCACGATGGTCGCGATCCGTTCGCGTCCGATGGTGGCGCGAAGGGCGGGGGGGTAGCTCCTC
>DAORUA010000275.1:0-5291 GCA_035432945.1 Vicinamibacteria bacterium
CGCAGGCGCTCCATCAGGTACTCGCCGATCTTCTCGGTGGGCACTTCGCGGTCCGGGCTCTCCTGGACCATCTGCTCGACCTTGGCCGCCATCTCTTCGATGGCGTTGATGGAGACGTTCCGCTTCTCGCAGGCGCGCATCAGTCCGCCGATCACCTTGTTGCGATCGAAGCGCTCGCGACGCCCGTCCTTCTTGACCACGAGATGCGGCACCTGGTCGATGCGCTCGTACGAGGTGAACCGCTTCCCGCACTTCAGGCACTCGCGGCGGCGGCGGATGGCATCGCCTTCCTTGCTCTCCCGCGAATCGACGACCTTGTCTTCGACGCTCTCGCAGAAGGGACACCGCATGTGGCGTAGCTTACCGGACTCCGGGCCAACCCATTGGGGGTGCTTCGGTCAACCCGACCGGCGGAGGGTCAGGCGGGCCCGGCCTTCTCTTCCGGGGCGCCGGTGGAGATGCGCCGCATGCTCCCGAGCGACAATCCCTCGCGGCCCAGGAAGGCGAGGCCGAGAACGAGCACGGGCAGGTTCTGCAGCGCGTGCAGGACCAGTCCCGCCGCCACCGCCTGCCCCTGGTCGATTCCGTAGATGGCGGTGAGGGCGAGGGTGTAGGAAGCGTGAAACCCGCCGACCATTCCGGGAGTGGGGATCGCGACGCCCACGGTGAGGAAGGCGATGATGAGAAAGGCCGACTGGAACGGAATCTCGAACCCGAAGGCGATCGAGTTCATGTGGATGATGAAGCCGATCAACACCCAGAGCAGGAGGGATTCGCCGATGAGTCGGGCCCACTGGGCGGGCGACGACCCGAACACATCGAGCCCGGAAATGAAGGACGAGACCAGGCCGCGCACCTTCGCCCCCAGGCCTTCGGGAAGGATCCCGAGCGCCCAGTCGAGCAACCGGCGCGCGGGACCGCCTTCCGCGCGCAGAGCGGCGAGGAAACCCATCCCCGCGAGCGCGATCACGAAGACGAGGCCCGCCCCCGCGCGCAGCGTGGTCATGATCGCGTCGTCCCGTTCCGCCGCCGGACGAGGGAGCACGAACATGTAGAGAGCGAGCAGGAACAGCACGGTGATGAGATCCATCAGGCGCTCCAGCACGATGGACGCGAAACCCGCGCTCACTCCCACCCCGTAGCGCCGCGAGGCGAGGTAGGGCCTCAGGACCTCACCCGCGCGCGGAATCGCGAGGCCGGCCATGAAGCCGATGTTGGTGATGGCGAAGAGGTCGAGGATGGGCGCTTTCTGGAGGGCAGGCAGCAGGAGCCGCCAGCGCATGGCCCGGATCAGGTACATGACCACGGTGAGGGCCACCACCAGGATGAGGGGCAGGGGCCTCGCGTGGGCCATGGCCGCGAAGAGCGCTTCCGCATCCACCCCGCGGGTGGCGAGCCAGAGCAGGAAGATGGCCAGGAACGCGCCCAGACCCAGTCGGAAAGCGCTCTTCATGGTCTCTGGTGAAATTCTCATCCGCGGGGACATCGAGGTAGTTTTAGAAGTTGAAGAGGCGGAACAATGCCGGCCCGCAAAGACGTATTCTCGCTTGAGACAAGCGTCGTTGACCAATCTCGCATTTGAGCCCCCGACCCGGGGCCCCGAAAGCTCGACGCCTCCCGCGCCGAGAATGAGCCGGGCCTCGCTCGTCGAGACCCTGGCCTGGACCTGCGCCACGGACCTGTGCGGCGATACGCCCAAGGCTCTCCCCCTTGCGAAGGACCTGCTCAAGGACGTGCGGAAGAGCGGTCTCAAGTCCCCCTTCGCCGAAGCGCTCCTCCGCCGGCTGGCCCTCGCGGAGTGGACGAAGATGGACCGGCCCCGTCCCGCGCGGCTCGACTCGAGGGACCCCAAGGAGTCGGCGATCCTGGTCTTCTTCCTGAACGCCTGGAACGCCACCTACGAGGACCTCGCGGTCGCCCTGGCCGTCTCGGAGGACCGCGCGCGTCATCTCGTCCACAAAGCGCGGATGGAGCAGGTCGCGTCGATGACCCGCATCCCCATACCGAAGCCTGAATGCCGCCGGCCGAGGGAGCTTCTGTCCGACTTTCGGGAAGGCCTGCTCTCGGAGCCGCTGGGCGAGGACGTCGCGCAACATCTGCGCGAGTGCCGGGAGTGCACGGGCCTGGACCACCATCTCCAGACCATTCTCTCCGCGCCGGGCAAACCCCTGATCGACCCTCCGCCCGAACTCGTCGGAACCCGGCCGGAACGCCCCACCCTGTCTCTCTCCCTCGATGGCGTCTCCCGCGCGAAACGAAGGGCGGGGATGGGCCTTCTGGCCATCGGAGTCCTGATGGGCGCGGTCCAGCTGCACCCCGGCCTGAACGCCTCGGCCTCCGCCGGGATGGACCGGATGAGCGCATCTTTTTCGAGATGGCGCGGCCGGGGCGAGCGGCTGATGGAGGACCTCCGGGTCCTCAAGGCCCTGGCCATCGGAACGGTCGAAGGCCGGACCGAAGAATTGAGCCAAACCCTCGATGAATACGTGAATTCGGGGGACGACCCCGAAACGTCCAACGCAAAGAACAAACCCGCTCCGGATGCCGTATTGGATTCCAGAGACCCCAAAGCCACACCCAGGGACCAGCAGTCTCCCCGGCCGGCCGAGGGGGCTTCAGGCCCCAAAAACCCCTCATAGGTCCCCGCCCCTAGAAAGGTCGCACCCCATGGAAGAAACCATCGTCAGAGCCGAAAGCGGACCGGACGCCCCCCCGCCACCGAGGGTGGCCCCTCCGGTCTACCAGGGTTCAGCCCACAAGCGGAGCCCCGCGCTCGCCGCCTTCCTGTCCCTCTTCCCGGGATTTGGCCATCTGTACAACGGCGAGATCGGGAAAGCGCTCGCTTTCTTCAGCGCCTTCGCGACCTGCATTTTCGTGATGGCGGAGACGGACGGGGGCAGCGTCTTCTTCGGCCTGATGATCCCGTTCATCGTCTTCTACAACATGATCGAGGCCTACCGTTCGGCGGAGCGGATCAACCTCCAGTCGCTCTCGGGAGTGAGCCCGGTCGAAGAGCCGGCCAGCAACCAGCTCTGGGGCTGGTCGCTGGTGGTGATGGGCGGCCTGCTGTTCGCGCACAACCTGGGCCTCTTCCGCTTTGAGTGGATCGCCAAGATGTGGCCGCTCCTCATGATCGCGGCGGGCGTCGCCCTGCTCCGCGGCACGCTCTTCGGGGGCCGGCAGTGAACCGGGGATTCTCGCCGGAGGCGTTCGGCTTCGGCGTCTTCCTGGCCACGGTGGGGGGGATCTTCCTCCTGTCGAACCTGGGCATGGTCGAGGCCATCCCCCTGCTGAAGAAGATCTGGCCGGGATTCCTCGTGGTCTGGGGCATGGCCGAGATCGCAGCCTCGCGCGCGTCCCGGGGCGGCAGCGGAGGTGAGAGATGAAATTCCGCAAGGTCCTCCTCCTCTTCATGATCGTGGCCTTTGGACTCATCATTGAGGGCATCACCGTCACCCGGAATGTCCTCAACGATGAGTCGTTCGAAGGTTTCCGCGGCATCCAGATCGACGGCTTTCCCTTCTCGAGGAGCGGCCGCTTCCGGGGGCCGTCGCACGACTTCACGGAGAGCCAGACCACGGACGCCGCGGGCGTCACCACCATCGAGATCTCGAACGAGTACGGCGACGTCACCATCCGGAGGACCCTGGACCCCAAGGCCCAGATCAGCATCGGTCTGCGCAAGGAGGTCTTCACCCGCCGCTCGGAGAGCGCCGAGTCGGTCTCGGAGAAGGTGAAGCTCGCGATCAACCGGGAAGGCGGACTGCTCAAGGTCGCCACCACGCGCGACTCCGGCGCCGAGTACCGGGTGAAGACCCACATCGAGATCGACACCCCCACCCCGCTCGACACCCGCATCACCAACCGGCACGGCAAGATCGTGGTCGAGGGCGCCAAGGCGCTGAACGTCTCGGGCGAGTTCGACGACATCCGCGTGGTCGACGTGACCGGCGAGTGCTTGGCCAAGAACCGGCATGGCGCCCTCGAGGTCATCTCGGCGGCACTCGGCTGCCGGGTCGACATCGAGTACGGCGACGCCCACGTGGAGAAACTGCTGGCCCCCTCGCGCATCGACGTGACCCACGGGAACCTGAGCGCCATCGACCTCGCCGCCCTGACCGCCAACCTGAAGTTCTCGGACCTTGAGGCGCGGAAGATCGCGGGCGCGCTCATCACCTCGGGCGAGCACTCGGACCTGCGCATCGACGACGTGAAGGGCGACGTCACCCTCAACAACCAGGGCGACATCGACATCCAGAACATCCAGGGCCGGGTCAACATCGACAACCAGCGGGGCCACGTGCGCCTGCTCAAGGCCGCGGCCACGGTGCTGATCAAGAACACGTTCGAGGACGTCTCGACCACCGACGTGGGCGGCCTCCTCGAAGTCACGAACCAGCACGGCAGCATCCACGCGCACGGTTTCGTGAAGGGCGCGCGCCTCGAGACGGACAGCGAGGATGTGAGGGTCGCCGATTTCTCGGGTCCCCTGAACATCACGGTCAAGCGCGGCGATGTCCGGGTCAAGCCGATCCGGAACGTGCTCTCGCCCATCGACATCCAGGTGGACATCGGCGACGTGACCCTCGCGCTGCCCGAATCGATCAACGCGCTCATCGACGCGAGCGTCGAGCGCGGCAGTGTCGAAGGCAACGTGGGCGCGCTCAAGTCTTCCGAGCAGGGAAAGCGCCTGCTCCGGGCCACCATCGGCGCGGGGGGAGCGCTCCTGAAACTCCGTTCGCGCCTCGGAGACATCCGCGTCTCGGGAGAAGACGAGCTCGACTCAGACGAGGCCGACCTTCCCGACGCCCCCGAGATCGACCTGCGCTTCCGCCCCCGCCCCGGCGCCGACCCCCTGCCCGCCCTGCCGGCGATTCCCGAGATCCCCGCTCCACCCGCGCTCCCCAGGCAGCCCAAGGCGAAGGTCACCAAGGTCCCGGAAGCGCCGCAGCCTCCCGACGCGCCGCCGTCCCCAACCCCGGAACCGCGCTAGCCGGCACGACACTACCCTCGCCGCTCTACGAGAAGCACCAGGCTCGTCATTGCGAGGAGCCATTCCGTTGGTGCCGCCACGAAGCAACCCCCGCCCACCACTACCCACCCCGCGGGGCCGGACCGTGCCGCCCGGGCGCGGGCCACGACGCGACCCGTGTGATCACGCTCCGGCCAAAGCACCTGGCGTTCCCTCACATCCGTGGGGCGGCGCGAAGCCGGCCCTTGGGGCCCAGGTCGTCTTCAATGAATGGAGCGGAGCTGCCGCTCCGCTGTTGTGTCAGAGGAGGCTTGGGCCC
>DAORUA010000276.1:0-5289 GCA_035432945.1 Vicinamibacteria bacterium
GGCCGGCAGGAGGTCATCCACGCCACCATCGCGGGCGACGGAAGCACCGAACAGGACGTGGCGGCCTCGGCGCATGTCTACGAGGGACTCATCAAACAGGGCGCCAACGACGACAACTCGGGGGCGGCCATGACCCTGGAGATGGGGCGCGCGTACATCGAACTCGTGAAACAGGGTGTCCTGCCGAAGCCGCGCCGCACCATCCACTTCCTCTGGGTCCAGGAGATCAGCGGCACGCTGGCCTGGCTCAACGCGCACAAGGACATCGAGAAGCGGATCATCGCGGACCTCAACTACGACATGGAAGGGTTGCGCCTCACCGCGAGCGGCGCGACCTGGCTGCTCATGCGCACGCCCGACTCGTTCCCCTCGTTCCTTAACGACGTGGCCCAGAACTTCCTCGAGTACGTGGCCGAGATCAGCCGGGAGCGGGTTCGCTATCGCGCCAACGGCTACGCGCCCGTCGATCCCGTAGTCTCACCAAACGGCAGCCGCGATGCCTTCTACATCAAGGTCGACAAGTACTACGGGGCCTCCGATCACGCGATCTACATGGCGCGCGGGATTCCCGCGGTCATCTTCAACACCTGGCCCGACTACTGGTACCACTCGAGCCAGGACACGCCGGACAAGCTCGACTCCACCATGTTCAAGCGCGCGGCGGTGGTGAGCGTGGGCGCCATGGCCGTGCTCGCGGGGGCGGACGATCCCATGGCGTTGCGCGTGGCCGTGGACGCCCTGGGCCGCGGAGCCGAGCGGATGGCCGCCAATCAGCGCAAGGGGCTCGGGTACATCGCCGACATCACCGGCGCGGATCAACTCGCGCAGGCGTACAAGGATGCCAGGGCCACGGTGCGGCATCAGGCGAACGTCGAGAAGGCGGTGGTGAAGTCGAGCGGCGTCCTCTTCGCGAGCCCCGAGGCCGGCGCGAGGCAACTGGCGGTGTTTGACCCCCTGATCGAGGCGCGGACCGCCGCGCTCATGAACGAGGTCGCCGCCACTTTCAAGCTGGCGGCCGCCACCTGGAAGACGCCGGCCACGGAACCTCTGCCGACGGACCTCGAGAAGCAAGCGGCGCGGCTGGTCGTGGAACGGGTTCCGCCGCCCGCGGGCGCGGGGGGCGGACCCGGAGGCGGCTACGGCGGGGGAGGCTTCGGCGGACCGCAGAACCGGGAAGTGGCGGCCGCGATGCAGAAGATTCCCCAGCACATGAGGTCGGAGCTGAGTCCCCTGCTGGGGCGGAAGATGACCGCGCTGGAAATCCGCGACTTCCTCACCGGCGAATTCGAGCCCGTGCCTCTCGAAGACGTGATGAACTACCTCCGCGCCGCGGAGAAGGCGGGCACGATCAAGCTGACGGAGCGGCCCGAGCCGGCGAAGCCGTCCTCGCGCGTGAGAAAGCCCTGATCAGTTCGCGTCGATGTAGCGATACAGGACGCGGATGAGCCGGTAGGCCTCCGGCATGGTCTTGCGCGTGAACGAGACCGTATCCGGAGCCGGCCTTTCGATCCCGTCGAATGCGGTCGCGATCTCGGGAATCACGAAGTTGCGGAAGCGCATGACGACCCGGTATTCGGGGGCCCGGGTCGCGGTGCGCCGGGGAGCGGTGGCCACCGATTCGCGCGCGGCGGTCTCGATCTCCTGGCGCGCCCGTGCGAGAGGCATGAGTTCGACCGCCCGGAGGTTGATGGCCCGCTTCACCTCGACGCCGCGCGCATCCTTCGCGGACTCCCTCACCTGCTTCACGGCCACGTCGTCGCCGGTGACCATCACCACGGGCACGCCGTACCAGTCGGCGAGGGCGGCGTTCAAGCCCCCCTCGCCCACCGATCGTCCATTGATCTCGAGGTCGAGGACCACGCCCGACCCGGTGTGGGCGAAGAGGCCGGTGGGAGTGCCCGCCTTCGCGTGATACCCCACGAAGATGATGGCGGAGAAGGTCTCGTCCAGTCCCTCCATCATGCCGTGGCGCTTGAAGCTGTGGCTGATCAGGCGCGCGGCCGGGTTCAGGTCCTCGGGGAGCAGGTTCCGCTGCCCGCCGTGGGAATCGTTCACCAGGATGTCGCGGGCGCCCCCCGAAAGGGCGCCCCGGATGGCCGCGTTGGTGTCTTCGGCCATCAGCTTGCGCGAGCGGCCGTACTCCGCGCCGGAGGGCGAGAGCTGGTCGTCGCCGGAGATGCCGCTGATCCCTTCCATGTCCACGGAGATGTACACCTTCTTCGCGGCGTCCGCGTGCGGGGCATTGGCCTGGGCGGAAACGCGCGCGGACAGGAGGACGAGGGCGGCGGCGAGTGTTCTGAAGAGGGCCTGGGACATGGATGGAGCTTAAAGCGAAGCGGAATCAGCCGATCACGTCGCCATAGAGCCGGAGGAGGTTCGTACCCATCACGCGCTCGGCGTCCCGCTCGCTGAGGCCGCGCTCGATCAGGCCGTCCCACACCACCTCCATCCGGCGCGGACCGTTCAGTTCGTGGATGAAGTAGGGCAGCTCGGAGTCATTGACCTGGCTGCCCTCTTCCCGCTTGAGCTCGGCGATGTACTCGGGTGACAACTCGACGACCCGGTGATCCCGGTCGCTGCCGATGCAGACGTGCTCGATCCCCGCGACCTTGATAAAGTGGAGGATGTGGTCGAAGTAGGCGTGGAGGTTCTCGGCCTTCTTCGCGGTCAGGAAGGGACGCATCTGACAGATCCCCACCACCCCGCCCCGGTTGGCGAGAGCGCGGAGGTTCTCGTCCGTGGTGTTACGCCGGTTCGGGTGGACGGCCATGCAGGCGGTGTGTGAGACGTGGACCGGGACCTTCGACGCCGCGATGGCCTCCGCCATGGTCTGCATGTTGGCGTGCGAGAGATCGATCAGCATCCGGCGCGCGTTCATGCGCCCGATCAGTTCCCGGCCGAAAGGAGTGAGACCGCCTTCCTCCCAGCACCCCACCCCCGCGTGGTTCTTCGTGTTGTAGGTGAGCTGACAGGCGCGAAGGCCGAGGCGATGAAACACCTCCACGCGATCGAGATCGCGACCGAACTGCACGGTGTTCTGGTAGAGATAGAAGACCGCCATCTTCCCGGCGCGGCGGGCAGCCTCGACGTCCCTCACCGAGGTCGCCTTCACGAAGAACTCCGGCTTCGACGCGAGGTACCGGTCGTGCTGGAGCAGCGAGTCCAGCGCGAGTTCGAGAGCCTCGGCGCCCTCGGGCTTGGGGTCGCACAGGGTGACGGTGATGGAGTCCATGCCGCTCGCGAGCATGTCCCGGATGAGGCCGGGCTCGTACTCGGGTCGCAATTCACCCATCGCGTCCATGACCAGCCGGTCCGCCCGGGCGGAGGCGGAAGACCTCGCCGGTCCGGCCGCCAGGCCCTTCGCGAGAACCGCGGAACCACCCAGGCCGAGCACGAATGAGCGTCGATGCATGAACTCTCCTCTCCGCGGATTGTAGGCCGGCCGCGGCTCTATGATGCGGGCGCCGTGGACTTCACGCTCTCCCCGCGATCGCAGGAGTACCTCGCCCGCGCCCGCTCCTTCATCAAGGAGTACATAGCACCGGTCGAGGAGGATTACTTCGCCGATCTCCTCGCGAAGAACCGCGGCGGGGACTGGACGCAATGGGAGGCCTCTCCCCTCATCGAAGATCTCAAGACCAGGGCCCGCTCGGCCGGCCTGTGGAACCTGTTCCTTCCCGACAAGAAGCTCGGCGCGGGACTCTCGACCCTCGACTACGCGCCCGTCGCGGAAGCCACCGGCCACAGTCTGATCGCCCCCGAGATCTTCAACTGCAACGCTCCGGACACCGGGAACATGGAAGTGCTGTGGCACTGCGGCACCGACGGGCAGAAGGAGACCTGGCTGAAGCCGCTGCTCGCGGGCGAGATCCGCTCCGCGTTCTGCATGACCGAGCCGGACACCGCGTCGAGCGACGCCACCAACATCGCGGCCACCATCACCGAGGACGGCGACCACCTCATCCTGAAGGGGAGGAAGTGGTGGGCCACCGGGATCGGACATCCCCGCTGCCGGATTCTCATCTTCATGGGCGTGTCGAACCCGGAGGCCGACCGGCATCACCGCCACGCGATGGTGCTCGTGCCCATCGAAACCCCGGGGGTCGCGGTCAAGCGGATGCTCACCGCGTTCGGCGAGTACGACGAGCCCTACGGCCACGGCGAGGTCTGGTTCGAGAACGCACGCGTGCCGAAGGCGAATCTCCTTCTCGGTCCCGGCCGGGGCTTCGAGATCGCGCAGATGCGCCTCGGTCCCGGGCGCATTCATCACTGCATGCGCGCGATCGGGGCCGCGGAACGCGCCCTCGAGCTGATGATCCGGCGCGGCGTCACCCGCACCGCCTTCGGCAAGCCGCTCATCAACCTCGGCGGCAATCGCGAACTGATCGCCGACCTGCGCATGGCCATCGACCAGGCCCGGCTGCTGACCTTGTACGCGGCATGGAAGATCGACGACGCGGGCGCTCTCGGGGCCATGACCGAGATATCCGCCATCAAGGTGGTCGCCCCGAACGTCCTGCAGCGCGTGGTGGACGAGGCCATCCAGATGCACGGCGGCGCGGGCGTCTCCCACGACTTCCCTCTCCCCGCTCTCTTCTCCATGGCGCGATCGCTGCGCATCGCGGACGGGCCCGACGCGGTTCACCGCGGAGTCATCGCGCGGCTGGAACTCGGGAAGTACAAGGGCCTCATCGACGCGCAGCACGGCAAGGGTTAGGGCCAGGGAACGCGCGTGACCGCGATGCGCGCGGGCGAGGTACTCGACGTCGCGAAAGTCGAGGCCTGGCTGAAGGGCCGCGTGCCGGGACTCGCGGGCGTGCCCGTGGTCACGCAGTACTCGGGCGGCGCTTCGAACTGGACCTATCGCCTGCGCTACGAATCGCACGATCTCGTCCTGCGCCGCCCCCCCGAGGGAACCAAGGCGAAGTCCGCGCACGACATGGGACGGGAGTACCGCATTCAAAGCGCCCTCCGCCCGGTCTTTCCATTCGTGCCCGAGATGATCGCTTTCTGCGACGACCCCTCGGTGATCGGCTGCGAGTTCTACGTGATGCGCCGTCTCGACGGCACGATCCTGCGCAGGAACCCGCCTCGCGATCTCACCCTGACCCCGGACCAGACGCGGCGGCTCTGCCTGAACGTCGTCGACACGTTGATCGCTCTGCACCGCGTCGATGTCACGCCGGCCGGCCTCGAGAGCTTCGGCAAGGGCGCGGGCTACGCGCGCCGCCAGATCGAAGGCTGGTCCGATCGTTACCGCAAGGCGCGGACCTGGAACGTGCCCCGGTT
>DAORUA010000277.1:0-5288 GCA_035432945.1 Vicinamibacteria bacterium
AGGCTCTCGCCAAACTGAAGCCGGTGTTCGACCGCCGGTTCGGCTCGGTGACCGCCGGGAACGCATCGCCGCTCACCGACGGCGCGGCCTCGGTCCTGCTCATGAGCGAGGACCGCGCGAAGTCCCTGGGTTACGCCCCCCTCGCCTACATCAAGTCCTGGGCGGTGGCCGCGGTGGATCCTGCCTGGCAACTCCTCATGGGCCCGGCCCTCGCCATCCCCATGGCCCTTGATCGCGCCGGCCTGACCCTCGCCGACATGGATCTCATCGAGATGCACGAGGCCTTCGGCGCGCAGGTGGCTTCGAACATCCAGGCCCTCGAGAGCGAGACCTTCGCGCGCGAGCGGCTCGGCCGATCGTCTCGCGTGGGGGTCGTGGATCGCGCGCGGCTCAACGTCTGCGGCAGCTCGATCGCCATTGGCCACCCCTTCGGCGCCACCGGTGCCAGGATCACGGGCACCCTGGGGCACGAGATGACCCGGCGGAACGCGAAGTTCGGTCTGATTTCAGTCTGCGCCCAGGGCGGCATGGGCTTCGCCATGATCCTGGAGCGCTGAACATGGAGAGCCCGACGGACCCCAGCGCGCGCGGAGCGGTCGTTTCGCGCTGATGCCGGCGCTTCCCCTCTCGGGCGTTCGTGTTCTCGATCTCTCCCGGCACCTTCCCGGGCCCTACGTGACCGCGGCCCTCGCCGATCTCGGGGCCACGGTGGTGAAGATCGAGGAGAAGGACTTCGGCGACCCGACGAGGGGCATGGCCCCCGCGGTGAAGGACGGCACGGACAGCGCGATCCACGCCTGGTTGAACCGGGGCAAGAAGAGCGTCGCCCTCGACCTCAAGTCGAAGGAGGGTCTCGCCATCGTGAAGTCCATGGCCGCGAAGAGCGACGTGCTGGTCGAGAGCTTCCGGCCCGGAGTCATGAAGCGGCTGGGCCTCGACTACAGGCACTTGAAGCGCCTCGCGCCGAAGCTCCTCTTCGTGAGCCTGTCGGGCTATGGCGCCAATGGTCCCCGCTCGCGCCGCGCGACCCACGACCTCAACGCGGCGGGTGAAGCGGGCCTGTTGACCGGCGGCGCGTCGATCTCGCCGGGTCTCGTCGCCGACACCGCCGCGGGTCTTCTGACTCTCGTCGCCATTCTCGCGAAGCTCAAGGACCTGGGCCGAAGTCGCTTCAAGGGCGGTCTCATCGATCTGTCGATCCTCGACGGCGCCCTCGCTCTCATCGCGGCACCTCTGGTCCGCTCGCTGTCCGCGCCCGATCGCGAACCCGACGAGCTGTGGGGAACCCACGCCTGCTACCGCGTCTACGAGTGCGCGGACGGCCGCCGCCTCGCGATGGGCGCGCTCGAGCCGCAGTTCTGGCAGGCGGTGTGCGAGGGACTTGGATTCCCCGAGCATGTCCGCAGCCAGTGGTCCCGGAAGAAGCAGCCGGGGATTGCCGCCGACTTCGAGGCGCGGTTCCGCACGAAGCCGCTCGCCGACTGGATGAAGATCCTGGCTCCGCTCGACGCGTGCGTGACCCCGGTGCAGACCCTGGCTGAAGTCATCGCCGATCCCCAGGTCCGCGCCCGCGAGGGATTCCTGCCCCAGAAGACCGCGCGCGGCACCTTCCTCTCGCCCACCTTCCTGCCCCAGATCACGAGACGAAGCCACCGAAGACGCGCTCCCCGGCACGGGGAGCACACCCGCGGCGTCCTTCTCTCCCTCGGGCTTTCGAAAGCGCGCATCCAAGAACTGCGCGACACAGGAGTGATTCAATGACCGGCATGCTCACCACGCGTCGCCGTGACGATGGCGTCTTCGTCGTCTCTCTCGATGTCCCCGGGGAGAAACTCAATGTGCTGTCTCTCGGACTCCTCGATGAGTTCGAGGCGGTGTTCAAGACCATCGACGCCGACGCAAAGGCGCGCGGGGTTGTGATTATCAGCGGCAAGCCCGAGGGCTTCATCGCGGGCGCCGACATCAAGCAGTTCGTCGCGGTGACCACCGCCCAGGAGGCGATCGCTCTCGCCGGCAAGGGCCATGACCTGCTGAACCGGATCGAGGGATCGAAGATCCCGTTCGTGGCCGCGATCAACGGTATCTGCCTCGGCGGCGGCACCGAGCTGTCCCTGGCCTGCGCCGGACGCGTGGCCAGCGACGATCCCAAGACCGCGATCGGCCTGCCCGAGGTTCAGCTCGGCCTGGTGCCCGGCATGGGCGGCACCCAGCGCCTGCCGCGCCTGGTGGGCCTGGCTCTCGGCCTCGACATGATCCTCTCCGCCCGCAATCTCAAGGCGACGAAAGCGCTTCGCGCCGGCCTCGTCGACGAGGTCGTGCCGCGGTCGATTCTCGAGGACCGCGCGGCCGCACTCGCCCTTTCCATCGCGGCGGGGAAGACGCCGGTCCGTCCCGGGATCAAGCTGGTCGAGAAGCTGGCGCGGCCGATCATCTTCTCCAAGGCGCGTTCCACCGTGATGGCAAAGACGGGCGGCCACTATCCCGCTCCCCTTCGCGCCATCGAAGTGATCAAGGACGGCACGGCCACGTCCCTCGCGGCCGGCCTCGAGATCGAGAAGCAGGCCTTCGGAGAACTGCTGGTCGGCGAAGTGTCCCGCGCGCTGGTGAACGTCTTCTTCGCCACCCAGGACATCAAGAAGGCGGTTCCGCTGCCCGATCCGCCGCCCGAGATCTCCAAGGTCTGCATCCTCGGGGCGGGCCTGATGGGCGCGGGGATCGCGGGCATCGCCGCGGATTCGGGGATGCGCGCGCGCATGAAGGACCGCGACGACGCGAGTGTCTCCAAGGGCCTCGCCTACGTCCGCGGGATCTGGGAGGAGCGCCGCAAGCGGGGAAGCCTCAACGCCCGCGAGGTCTCCCAGAAGATGGACCGGGTGTCGGTGGCCACCGACTACAGCGGGTTCAGGCAGGCCGAGCTCATCATCGAGGCGGTGTTCGAGGACCTGAACGTGAAGCGACAGGTGCTCAGGGAGACGGAGGAGGTCACGTCCGACACCTGCGTGTTCGCGTCGAACACCTCTTCGCTCCCCATCACCGACATCGCGCTGAACGCGAAGCGCAAGGACCTCGTCCTGGGCATGCACTTCTTCTCGCCCGTCCACAAGATGCCGCTCCTCGAGATCATCGAGACCAAGGACACCGCCCGCCGCGCCACCGAGGTCGCGGTCGCGTTCGGCCGCCGGATCGGGAAGCACGTCATCGTGGTGGGGGATGGGCCGGGCTTCTTCACCACCCGCGCTCTCTCCCCCTACATGAACGAGGCCGCGCACCTTCTCGAAGAAGGCGTCGCCGTGGAAGCCATCGACAAGGCCATGAAGGACTTCGGTTTCCCGGTGGGCCCGATCACCCTCCTCGACGAGGTGGGCATCGACGTGGGGGCCAAGGTGCAGAAGATCCTCCACCATGCCTTCGGCGCCCGCATGGATCCGCCTCCCTCGATGGCGAAGCTCATTGCCGACGGGCGTCTCGGACGCAAGAACGCCAAGGGCTTCTACCGGTACGCGGAGGGGTCGAAGGCGAAGGAAGTCGATTCGACCGTGTATGCCTTGATGCCGGCGGGCGCCGGGCAGAAGGCGATGGATCCGAAGATCATCCAGGAGCGGCTGTTCCATGCCTTCCTGAACGAGTCCGCCTACTGTCTTCAGGAGGGAATCCTGCGCAAGCCGGTGGACGGCGACATCGGCGCGATCTTCGGCCTCGGCTTCCCGCCCTGGTGGGGCGGGCCGTTCCGCGCCATCGACAAGCTCGGCGCGAAGACGGTGCTGGAGACCCTGAAACGGCTCCAGGGCCAGCACGGTGCGCGCTTCGATCCCGCACCGATCCTGGGCGAGTACGCCTCTTCCGGCCGCAGGTTCTATTGAACAGCCAGCCTCCAGGCAACGGGAACGGGGTCAAGGCGCCGAAGGCCCGGCGGGGCCCGCGACGCTCTCTCGCGTCCGCCGGACGTCTGCCCGGAATCGCGCGCGTCATCTCCAAGTTCGGAGCGCCCTTCGGGAAACGCTTCACCCGGAATCACTTCGAGCTTCTGCGCCTCGCCTATCTCGGCTTCGTCGGGCTCAAGCGTTCGGCTCCCCTGATCCGCGAGCACGGCGCCAACATCTTCACCCAGTGGACCGGCGACCCCGACGCCTTCGGCAGCGCCATCATGCTGGAGGGCATCCTCCGGAAGCTGGGGGCGGAGCACGTGCGCATCCTCACCGGCGCCCTGGGACACCCGCAGAACGTCCAGATGGCGAAGGTGTGCGGCATCGAGTTCTTTCATCCCAACGAGGGCCGCATCGATGGAGGCCTCGCCTGCATGGTGGACGCGTCGCCGCCCCTGGGCGCCCGCAACACCTCGGGAGTCCTGCCCGAACGCGACTTCTTCTTCGTGGCCGACCATCACACCGGCGCCGAGGAAGTGGAGCGGCAGAGCAAGGAAAAAGGGGTGCGCTCCATCCGCCACGCCTTCGTCGGTCTTCCCGTCGGATCCACCTCCGCCTTCATGGCCTCGATCGGCCTCGCTTTCGGGGTCTGGGACGACATCGGCCCCAAGGGCCGGGCCGCGGCCGCCCTCGGCATCTACACCGATACCTCGGCCCTCCTCCACGGCGCCACCGCCCTCGACTTCCGGATGTTCGAGAAGCTCACGCGCGACGATGAGACCCGGGACATCCTGTCGGAACTCCGCGACTATCGCGTTCCCTCCGAGTGGTACATGTACAAGTCGATCTCCACCCAGTGGATGATGAGCCAGGGTGCGGTGAAGATCGCGCCCATCGGCCGCGTGCCCGACGAGCACCGCGACGTCATCGCCGAGATCGCGAGCGACCTCCTGCGGGTGGAGAACACGTCTCTCGGCATCGCGGTGGCGTGGACGGACCGCGGAACCGAGGTCTCGGTGCGCGCGGACTCCCGGCTCCTCGGCTATGACAAGGACCGGATCGTCCGCGTGGTCGAGCACCTCCTCGACAAGACCTTTCCCGGCCTCTCCGGCTTCAAGTACGAGCGGCGCCCGCCTCACCGCGTGGAGGGCGGCGCCTGCACCGCGCACAACACCGCCCAGGACGAGGCTTTCCATCTGACCTTCGTGGATGCGCCCACCGGCTACCCGGAGCTGGACCACTGCCGCGGCTGCGCCCGGGCGCTCCTGGCCGCGCTGACCGAACTGAAGTTCCAGAACCCCGAAGAGATTCAGGGGCTCATCTAGAGAAGCTCGAGGGACGATGCCGCCGAAGGCCGATCGCGTCTACACGCGCAGCCGCGTCGAGAAGCTCGGAGTGAAGCCGGGTTCCCACGTTGCACTCGTC
>DAORUA010000278.1:0-5272 GCA_035432945.1 Vicinamibacteria bacterium
CCTGTTCGGTGCTTCCGTCGCCCGCGATGGTGGCGTGGATGACCTCCTGCCGGCCGGGGAAGGTCTGCGCTTCGACAACCGAACGCAGCGTGACTTTCTGTCCGGAGAGGAGCGCCGCCTGCATCTCTCTCGCCGCGCGCGCCGAGATGGACCAGCCG
Source organism: Vicinamibacteria bacterium (assembly GCA_035432945.1). Lineage (GTDB taxonomy): Bacteria > Acidobacteriota > Vicinamibacteria > Fen-336 > JAGNNV01 > JAGNNV01. Next base: position 159 of record DAORUA010000278.1, read on the forward strand.
AAGCCCGCGCTCGCGCCCTCGGGCGCATTGGCGCTGACGCTCGATGACATGAACGCGTCCGGCTGATCGTCGGCGCGCATCAGGCTGTAGGACAAGACCCCAGCCGCGCCCCGCTCGAACACGGCGAGGCGCTGGAGCGCGTTGGTGCTCGCGAAGCCGAGGACGATCTTGCCCTTCACATCCTTGCCCGCGTAATCCTCGGCGCGTCCGCCGTTGCCCACATCCACCACGTCGGCGGTGATGTCACCGTTCGCGGAGTTGTTCGCCAGGGCCACGGGCGTGTCGTAGATGTCGAAGAGCTTCCGCGGCTTCGGTGAGGTCATCCAGAGCTGGCCCCTGGTCGGCTGGTACAAGGCGCCCCCGCCGGCGAACGACTCGATCTCGACCGTGGAGTAGCCGTACTCCCGCGCGAAGCGCGCCATCACTTCGCTCTCCCGGAAGTGCCCATCGGCCCTGTATTCGCTGAGCGGCCGCACCCGCTGATAGGGGACGAGCTCGAGCAGGTGGTGCATCGCCCGCTCGCCCGAGGCCTCGTCGAGGATGGCGCGCATCTGCTTCCAGTTGAGCAGGGTCCGGTCCTCGGCCTCCTGGGCGGCGAGCAGGGCGGGCAGGAGCAGGAGGGCGAGAGTCAGGCGGCGTGGGGCGAGCGGGGAAGTCGTCATGGTGGGAAGTCTATCGGCCTGCGCCCGGGGCCGCGCCGCGCCGTGTACGCTTCGGGCCATGATTACTCCACGCACCCGGGTCGGGGCCTTCGCCTGCGGCCTTCTCCTCGGGCCGACCCTCGCGCCTGCCGACACCTACCCGCGTCAGCCCGGCGTGGACATCACTCACTACGCGTTCCACCTGACCCTGAGCGACGACAGCGACGTCATCGAAGGCGAGGCCGCGATCACTTTTCGCGTGGTCAGGGAGGGTGTCGCGACCCTGACCCTCGACCTGGTCCAGCCGAGGCCCGCCGCGTCCGATCGGGGCATGACCGTGAGCGGCGCGACCGAGTCGGGGAAGACGGTGGCCTTCGAGCACGCCGACGATCGACTGTCCCTGCGTCTCGAGCCCGCCGGCCGCGCGGGGGAAACCAGGACGGTGGTGGTGCGCTATCGCGGGATTCCCCTCACCGGCCTGGTCATCGCCCCCAACAAGCACGGCGAGCGCACCTTCTTCAGCGAGAACTGGCCGAACCGGGCGCGGCAGTGGCTGCCGACCGTCGACCATCCCTACGACAAGGCCACCACGGAGATGTTCGTGAGCGCGCCTGCCCACTATCAGGTGGTCTCGAACGGGCTGCTGGCCGAGGAAGTCGATCTCGACCGCGGACGACGGCTGACCCACTGGCGCAACTCGGTCCCCATCGCCACCTGGCTCAACGTCCTCGGGGTCGCGCGCTTCGCGGTCGAGCATCGCCCGGCCTGGCGCGGCCTGCCCATCGACACCTGGGTCTATCCCCAGGATCGCGACCAGGGCTTTGCGGTCTTCAGCGGCCCCACCGCGGCCGTGCTCGACTTCTACTCCGAGAAGGTCGGCCCCTACTCCTACGAGAGGATGGGCCACGTCCAGGCGAACGGGGTCCGCGGCGGGATGGAATCGGCGACATCCATCTTCTACGGGGACGACTCCGTCAACGACCCGAAGAGCACGCGCTGGCGCAACGTCATCATCCACGAGATGGCCCATCACTGGTTCGGCAACGCCATCACCGAGAACGACTGGGATCACGTCTGGCTCTCCGAGGGCTTCGCCACCTACTTCACGCATCTGTTCATCGAGCACGCCTACGGCCGGGACGAATTCGTGGCCGGCCTGCGAGCCGATCGTGACACCATCCGGGAGTTCGACCAGAAGAACCCCGATTACCGCATCGTCCACGACAATCTCTCGGACATGAGCAAGGTCACGTCCGGCCCGGGCACCTACCGCAAGGGCGCCTGGACCCTGCACATGCTGAGGGGCCTGATCGGCGACGACGCCTTCTGGGCGGGAACCCGGCAGTACTACAAGGAGTACCGGGACAAAAACGCCTCCACCTCGGACTTCCGTCGCGTCATGGAGAAGGCGTCCGGAAAGGAGCTCGGGTGGTTCTTCGATCAGTGGCTCACCCGCGGCGGCTTCCTGAAGGTTCGCGCGCGCTGGTCGTATGACGCGGCGGCGAAGGCGGTGCGGCTCGAGGTCGAGCAGCTCCAGCCGGGCCTCCCGCTCCGGATGCCGATCGAGGTGAACCTGGAAGTGGCCGGCGAGGTCGTCCCGCGAACCGCGAAGATCGAGGTGCGTGAGCGGAAGGAGACCCTGACCCTTCCCCTTGACCGCGCCCCGAAGTCCCTGATCCTCGACCCGCGCACGTTCGTGCTGATGGATGTGGAAGTCGCGCAGGCTGCCGCGCCCAGCGGACCCGGACGCTGAGGGAGGGGCAGGCGGTCCTTTGCCCCGAATAGACTCACCCGGACCGACGAGGAGGACGAATGATTCGAGGGGCTGTCGTTGCGTGGGGACTGGCGTTTGCCTGGGTCATGAACGCGGGCCTATCAGAGGCATCGTTCGTGGCCGCGGAGGCGTTGGTCGAGAACAACGGTCCGAAGATCGCGGCTCTCGCGCGGCTCAGCCCCGGCCCGGGTTCCCCGGAGGCCATGTCCCTGCTGCGGGATGGGCTCAAGGATCCCGACCCGGCGGTCCGGGCCGCGGCGGCCCGAGTGACTCACGTGATCGGGTTGAGCTCCTTGCTGGCCGAACTGAGACAGGCTATCGGAGGTGAAACCGACGGCGATGCCGCCCACGAACAGGCGTGGGCGATCGCCGATCTGGACGTGACCGAGGGATCCGATCCTGCTCTGATCGCGGCGCTCGGGGATCCGAAGCTGCGGCGTTCCGTCGTCCGCGCCCTGCTTGCCGGGCGCGGGTCCCGAGCCCTGGCCCTGTGGGTCAGCCTCAAGCCGGGATTTGCCGACGATCCATATGCGATAGCCAGGGCTCTCGCTGAGGGCCTCCATCGCGATTCCGGAAGCGTGTTTGCGAGCCTTGCCCTGCGTGATGGGCTGGAGGCGGTCTTTGCTGCGCTGCTCTTGAGCCGCGAGCTCGAAGTGGACGCCTCGGTCGCGATGGCCGGCACGAGCGCGCCCTCCTCTCGCGTCCGCGCCGTTTCGTACCTCACTCTCGCGAGGCGCGGGATCGCTCCCGCGGAGGGCTCCCCGACGGTCAGGGTGCCGGAGAATCTGGAGGAACGGGTGGCGCTTCACCTGTTCGAGGCGTTCCGAGGCGGCGCCCGGACCGAGTCCTTCGCCGATCTGGTTGGCGCCCTTGGAGCGGACCAGGAAACCCGCGGGAGGTTGCGGAACCCGTACCAGGGAGCGCGAGACGCGATCCGGGGGCTTACCCCGGGGGAGCGGGAGACGTTCCTGCGGGCGTTGGGCGTTGAGGAGAAGGAAATCGCATCGGCCCGGGACCGAAAATTCGAGGCGCGACCGGCCACGACCACGCCAACGAAAGCGCCGTCGATGGTGATGAAGACCTTGAGCGGCTACCCTCCCGACTTCACGAGAAGCGTTCTTGAAGCCACGGGCTGCCAGGGGCGACCCTCGGCCTTTGACGGCGTCGAGGCGACCTACAGGCGAGGGGGCCGCGCCGCGAGCGTGTCGGTGTTGCCGACCTCTCTCTCCGCCAACGGATGCGGCGAAGCGGCTCGGATCCTTGGCGTCAACGCTCTCGCCACCGGCGATGAATGGGCGACGCTCATCCTTCCTGAAAGGCCCGAGTTTCTGACCTGCTTCGCAACGCCACCCGGGAGCGTCGCCAGGTTCCCGCAGGGGAACGAGAGCGCTCGAGTGGGAGGGAACATCAAGGAGCCCACCAAGGTCAGGAACGTTGCGCCCATCTATCCCGGGGCTGCGAGGGAGCGAAGACTCCAGGGCATCGTGATCATGGAGGCCGCGATCAGCCCGACCGGCTGCGTGTCCGGGTTGAAGGTGCTGCGAAAGGTGGATCCGGCCCTCGACCTTTCGGCCCTCGACGCGGTGTCCGGCTGGGCCTACACGCCCACGCTGCTGAACGGTGTGGCCGTGCCGGTCATCATGACGGTGACCGTCAACTTCCGGCTGAACTAGCGCAAAGGAACTCTGCTAGCTCTGGTCCTCCGCGCGGCGCACCTTCCGCCCGCCCTCGAGGGCGGCTTGCGCATACCGCGCGCGATCGTAGCACCGCGGCTTTGACGCCTCGCCCCCCGGGAGCGGTCCCGCCGCCCTGGCTCCGCGGTTCAGGTTCGGGCCGAAGTATGCTCGGATCCTTCCCGGTCGCTCCCATGCAAACCCCGCACGGCTCGTCCGATCTTCCGGCCCGGATCCCCGGTCCGGACCATCGCGAGAGCCCAAGGCAGGCTCGATTGACTGATCCCACGCTCCCGCCATCGGCCCGACGGTTCGCGTCGTTTCTCGATCGCGAGTCCTGCGTATGGATGCCTTCGGCCAGCGTGGCCCTTCTCGCGGCGCTCGTCACCGGAAAAGGGCGTCCGAAGCGCCTGCTCGTGCCGGAGAACGCCCCGGCCTTCATCGCGAACATCGGCCTCATCATCGGCGCCACCACCGTCAACGTTCCTCCCGAGGACGTCGACCTGGCGCTCACCGCCGCCCTGCGCACGGACGGACTGCGCGCCGAGCAGGTCTGGGCGGTGGCCGTGCATCGCGAGGGAAGGCTCTCGCCCACCGACTGGCTGTCGAGGTGCGCCGCCCAGGGAATTCCGACCATCGAGTTGTGCATCGGGAGCCTGTTCGCGCTCGCGCAGTGGAGCCCATTCCCGGCCACGTTCACCATCGTGGACCTCGAGGCGGAGGAGGCCTTCGCCGGGACCCGGCTGGCGGCCCTGCTGACCAGCGACCGCGCGCTCGCGGCGAGGGTTCGGCAGTTGTGCCTCCCGGCCGCGGGGGCGCAGGACTATATCCTCGACGCCCTGCCCCGCGGCATCGCGCACGACGAGACCGCGCTTCTGGACCTGGTCGAACAGGTGATCGCGCTCGATGGTGAGAAGCCGCCTTCCACGTTGCGCTTCGAGCCCAGGGCCGCGCGCGAGGCGGCTTCCGAAGCGGAGCGCGATGCCAGTGCGCTCGCGGAGAGCCGGAAGAAGATCGATGAACTTC
>DAORUA010000279.1:0-5261 GCA_035432945.1 Vicinamibacteria bacterium
GCTGAACGGGATGTTCATGGCGAATCTCGCGGACTTCTGGGTGGGCCGCTACGGGGGGATGCTGCCGTACTTCGCGCCCGCGTTTCTCGCCCTTGCCTTCTTCCTGCTCCTCGGTCCGAGGGAGAAGGAAGGCTGGTTCGCCATCGCCGGCCTGCTGATCTTCTACTTCGTGAGCATCAGGATCATCCCCGGGCCCGCGAACTGGTATGGGGGCGGGGGGACGGTGGGCAACCGCTACTTCACCGCGGTCCTGCCTCTCGCCATGTTCTTCGTGCCGAAGGGGCGGGAGTTCCTGGTCACCGTCCTCGGGGTCGCGGTGAGCGCCTTGTTCCTGCTACCGGCCTGGCTTCAGCCCGTCGAGCATTCGCTCCGGCCCTCGCTCCTCGCGAGCCCTCCCGGCGGGCCCCTCACCTATCTGCGGGCCGAGCGGGCCATGCTGAACGACCTGTCGTTCTGCACCGACGCCTGGCGCAAGAAGCAGCCCTACGACGATGTGGAGGGCGATCCGCCCCTCCATCGCCCGGGATCGCGTCACGGCTACTGGCTCTACTTTCCCGACGACGGCACCTTCGGGCGCGAGACCATTCCCGGCATGTTCCTGCCCGACGGGGAGCCCATGGAAGGCTTCCGGGTGAAACGGGGCGGGAGGACCGAGGTCCTGCTCCGCGCCAACGAGCCTGTGGACTACATCGACGTCACCCTCATCGGGATGCGCACCATCGACGACATCGAGATCGACGCGGGGGGCGCCTCGGAACGCGCCCTCGTTCCCGGCCTCGGGCTGGTCAGATTGAGGGTCTTCCCGGGTCCGCCCGTCATGTACTACGACTCGTTCGTGTACAGCGTGCACGCGCAGTCCCGCGGCGTCGCCATCACCGTGAATCCCGACTCGGGCCAGACCGAGCACGCCCTGATCCGGCTGGCCCTTCACGTGAGTCCCCGGCCCGGCCCGGCGCGCTAGCTCCGCGCTACCGGGTGGCGCCGAGGGTGAGCTTGACCTCGCGGACCTTGCCGTCGCGCCAGACCTTGACGTTCACGGTGGCGCCGGGCTCGATGTAGGACAGCCGGCCGGAGAGGTCGGCCTGGCCGGTGACCGGCTTCCCGTCGATCTCGGTGATGACGTCGCCCACGCTGATGCTGCTGCGATCCGCCTCGATGCCGGTGAGGCCCGCCCGCGCCGCGGCCGAGCCCTTCTCCACGTCGAGGATGACCGCTCCCCGGACGCCGAAGCGGCGCGCGACCAGACTGTCGAGCCGCGCATCCGTCCTGACCCCGATGACCGGGCGGCGCATCTTCCCGAACTGGATCAACTGGGGAACCACCCGGCTCACGGTGTCCACGGGGACGGCGAAACCGATGCCCGCGTTCGCGCCCGACGGAGAGTAGATCGCGGTGTTGACGCCGATCAGCCGGCCCGAACTGTCGAGGAGCGGTCCGCCCGAGTTCCCGGGATTGATGGCGGCGTCGGTCTGGATCACGTCCTCGATCGGCGTGTTGAGCACGCTGGTGATGGTTCGACCGAGGGCGCTCACGATGCCGGTGGTGAGGGTGTGGTCGAGGCCGAAGGGATTTCCGATCGCGAAGACCTTCTGGCCCACCTCCAGGTTGGCGCTCGCGCCCACGGCCAGCGGCTTCAGGTCGCGCTTCGAGGTTTCCACGCGGATGACCGCGAGATCGAGTTCGGGGGCCACGCCCACGAGCGTGCCCGCGAGGTTCTTGTCCTGCAGCGTCACCGTGATCTCGGCGCCGCGCGAACCTTCCGCCACCGGCTGCACCACGTGATAGTTGGTGACGATGTGGCCGTTGTCATCCCAGACGAAGCCGGATCCGGATCCTGTGGCCTGTTCGGAAACCGTGCGGCTCCAGAAGTCGATCTGCTGCTCGGTGGTGGTGATGAAAGCCACCGCGGCCTGGGACTCCTTGAACAGGGCGATGGTCGCCCGCTCGTCCGCATCGAGGTTGCGCTCCTTCGAGCCGGCCTCGGGCCGGGTCTGGGCCTCGGCCACGGAGGGGCCGGAGACCGCCTCCTTGATGTCTCTCCCGAAGTAGGCTCCGAGGGCCGCGCCCAGGAGAAGGGCCGGAAAGAAGACGCGTCCAAGTCTCATGCGTCGATTTTAGGGTTCGGCCCCGATCGGACGTCAAAGGGGAGGGCCCCGCTCACGCATAATCGGCCCCGCCACCCGTGAATCAGACCTCCGAAACACCTCTCCCGGTTCCCCGGGCCACCGTCCTCGCTGCCCTCTGGGCGGCGGGGGTGCTCGTTCGCCTCGCCTTCATCGGCCTGGAGCCCGCCACCGCGCCGGTCGCCGACGAGACCATGTGGCTCATGGCCCTCACCCGGATTCCCGCGGCGCACTTCTCGCCCTTCGCCAACTACCCGATCTTCCATCCGCCCCTGTACCCGTACTTTCTGGCCGGCGCGAACGCGCTGTTTGGCAGCCTGGTCGCGGTCAAGGTGCTCCAGGCCCTGGTCGGAAGCCTGATCATTCCCGCGGTGTTTCGGATCGGCCTGCGCCTGTTCGGCTCGCGGACCGCGGCGGGTGCGGCCGCCCTCGCGGCCTTCTATCCCGAACTCATCTGGTTCTCCGCCCACTTCTGGTGCGAGACCCTGTTTCTCGCCTTCCTCTGGTGGGCGATCGAGCGGGTGATCGCCGCGGACGACGCCTCGTCGATCCGCTCCGCCGCGGGAGCGGGTGTCCTCTTCGGTCTGGCCGTGCTCACACGGGAGACGGTCCTCTATCTCCTGCCTCTCGCCGCCCTGTGGCTTGCGCGTCCCCGCTCCGGAAGGCGTATCGCGCTTCCCGCCGCCCTCCTGGCCGCGGCCTTCGCGGTCGTCTCGCCGTGGACGGCGCGCAACTGGATCCAGTTCGATGCGTTCATACCGGTCTCCACCGGCGGCGGACTGAACCTGTACCAGGGCAACGCCCCGATCTCCCGCGGCGAGGTCTACAACGAGTACTACGCCAACGAAGGAAAGGTCGAGCAGTACCGGTGGGCGAGAACCGCGGGGATCGAGGTCATCCTGAGCCGGCAGCCGGGCTGGATCTTCGAGAAGATCCGCGATGAGGGGCCGAAACTGGCCGAGCTCGATTCCCTGGCCTTGATTCATCTGAGGCGGCGCGCGTACGCGGAGCCCTCGTGCGGCGTCTACCGCGGCGTCGCCGCCATCGTGATCCTGCCCTGGATGCTGATCGCGCTCGGCTCGATCCTGGCCCTTTCGCGCGCTCCCGTGGATCGGCGCACTGTCCTGCTCACGGGCCTCCTCGCGGGATACCTGCTCCTCCACATCGCAACCCAAGGGTTCTCGAGATACCGGCTGCCCGTGGTCCCCGGGTTCATGATCCTCGCCGCCGCCCTTCTCGACCTCGATCCGCGCGGGGGGGCCGCCCCGGCCCGCCGGGCGCTCCTCGCGACTCTCCTGATCGCCCTCGCGCTGCTGTTGGCGCCCTCGGCCCTCGACCAGCTCGGACACCTCGGCCTCGCGGCGCCGCCGGGATACGAGGGCTTCGCGCCGGTTTGTCGCGCCTAGAAACGGCCTCGCACCGCTACGAACCCCGCGGCGCCGACGGGCTTGGTAGTGGTGGGCGGGGGTTGCTTCGTCGCGGTACCAACGGAGTGGCTCCTCGCAATGACGTGGGTGGGGTACGGGACGGACAGCACGGGGTTGGTAGGGGGTCTAGAAGCTCGCCGGGCGGCAGGTGTAGCGCCCGCCGATGTAGGGCTCGTGAGTGCTGCCGATGATGACGTCGACATTCTGCGAGACGTTGTTGTCGACCTTGATCGCGACTTCGTCCTTGGAGAAGGACTCGCCGCCCTGGCCGCCGCCGCGCGCGCACATCCCCGGGTTCAACTGCATGAGCTTCTTGGCGAGAAGTTCCGTGTACTCGATCTCGTCGAGCTTCAGGGAGCCGTTGCTGTTGAAGATGTCGGGCCGGGTCCGCTCGAGATCGGCCTGCGCGTCGTTGATCTGCGCGTTGAAGAGCGGCGAGCCGCCCTCCGAGCAGCATCCGCTGTTGCCGCAGTCGGGCCGGGGGGGCAGGTTGCAGCTTGCGGTCTGCACCGGCGCGGCCGGCGTGGCCGTCGGGGTCGCGGTGGGCGTCGGAGTGCTGGTGCTTCCGCCGCTCGCCGAGCCCGTCGGACTGGTCGCGGTCGAGGGCGTGAGGCCGTCGCTGCAGCTCGCGAGGGTGATGGCGAGGGGAAGGGCCAGACCGGCAAGGCTGGAACGGAGGGAGAGGCTCATCTTTGGTGGTTTCCTGTCTCTAACAGAGGTGCGGAGTTGGCCCGATGGCAAGCGGAGCGGGTTGCGCCGGGCCGATGGGTTTTGATGGCGAAACCCTGAGTCTACCGAGCCGGCTTGCCCAATGCCAAGGCCCGGGACGTCATTCGCAAGAGACGATGGCGGGGTCACGGTTCGAGGGCGACGATGAGAACCTCGCAGGTCGCTCGCCCCACGTTCACCCAGAGCCGCAACTCGCCGGGAAGCAGGGATACGGAGTCGCCCGCGGCCAGCAGGTGCTCGTCCGGGCCAAGCCTGAGGCTGACGCGGCCCTTCAGGACGAGCGCGAACTCCTCGCCCCGGGGAGCCACGGGATGCTTCCCGCTTCGGCCGCCGGGCGCCATCTTGATGAGCAGGGGCCGCAGCCGCCTCAAGGTGCTCGCACCTCCGAGCGATTCCAGTTCGGCGTTCGACCACGAGCTCGGGATGGGCCTCCGGTCAGCGCGGCGCAGCACGAGACCCCCCTCCCCCCGGCCGATGGCTCCGAAGAACGAGCCGAGGTTCGATCCCAGGGCGTTCGCGATCTTCTCCATCGAGTGAATCGAAGGGGACACCTGTCCGTTCTCGAGCTGGGAGATGAAGCTCGGCGAGAAGCCGGTTCGCGCGGCCAGGCCCCGGGCGGAGAGTCTCGCCTGTTCCCGCAGGCGGCGAACATGGTCTCCGACCTGCTTCTGTCGCAGGGCGAGGCCACTCGAAGCAACGGACATTTCATCGATGTTACGTGAAAACCTCCGGCCAATTCCCCGGTGCTACACTCCGCGGCCGATGGCAACTGCGAGTGGGTCGGGGGGCGCTGGAGCGCGGCGCCTCAAGAAGGCGATCGAGTTCGCCTACTACTCCACCCTGAGGGCCATGCGCGGCCTTTTTGGGCTCCACACCGCGCTCAAGACGCCCGATCGCCTGGTCCTCGACGGCGTCCTCCTGCCCGCTCTCGCCGCCGATCCGGAGTATCGGCGCGTGATCTTCGTCGGCTGCGACTGGTACA
>DAORUA010000280.1:0-5243 GCA_035432945.1 Vicinamibacteria bacterium
GACTCTCCGCGGGGGTGACGGTCCCTGCGCCGCTTCTGGTGCCGACCCCGAGATCCCCGGAAGTATTGGCGCCCCAGGACTTCACGGTGCCGTCGGAAAGCAGAGCCAGAGTGTGCCGCGTCCCCCCGGCAACTCCGACAATCGAGCCGAGGTTGGGTTGGCAAGGCGTGACGGACGGATTGCATGGCGACGTCCGGGCGGTCTTGTTTCCGGTGCCAAGCTGGCCATAGATGTTGTTGCCCCAGGTCCAGACTCGCCCGGTACCGTCTAGCGCAAGCGCATGGTCTTTTCCCGCCGCGATCTTGACAATGGGCACCGTGATGGCCGTGATCTGCACCGGCGAGGTCACGTTGGTGCCCGTCCCGTTGATGGCCGCCGCTCCCGAGGCCCACACCGTTCCATCCTCCTTTAGGAAGAGGCTGAAACCGTCACCCGCCTCCACCGCCTTCACACTGTTGAAGGAAGCGTTTTCGACGATCTGAGTGGGAACGATCTTCTGGGTCGTGCTCCCGACCCCGAGTTGACCCTTGTCATTGAGGCCGGCCGACCACACGGTTCCGTCCGCCTTCAGGAACAAGGTGAAGTTCGTTCCGAACGACACCGCACCCGTGATCATGTACTGTGCCCGGGCCGTGGCGCTCGGCAGGACCCCCGCCTTCATGGCCCTGACCTTCAGGACCAGCGCCCGGTCCACTACAATGACACCGCCCGAAGCAACGCTCGAATCCGCCGCGGTCGGTTCCTGGCCGTTCGTCGTGTAGTGGATCGACGCGCCCGGGGTCGGCGTCGTCGCGATGACGTTGCGCCGCGTGGTGTAGGTCCCCGAGGCTACGCTCAGCACCGGATCCGCCACCTCCACCTCGTACGACTGCTCGGCCGTGGCGCTCATCAACCAGCCCGGCACCCACGCCTTCGCCTTCACCGTGCCGCTGAGACTTAGTGTGAACGGCCCGGTGTAGGGCGTCGACCCGGTGCTCGGTTCCTGCCCATCGGTGGTGTAGTAAACAACCGCTCCCGGCAGCCCCTCGATAGTGACGTTGACGCTCGAGGTGTACGTCCCGGGCGCGGGAGAAATGACCGGCGCGGGAGTCACCACTTCATAGGGTGCGGTCACCACCGCCGAGGTCGTGTAACCCGCCGCGAACGTGGCCGCCCTCAGGATCCCGGTCATCGGCACCGAGATCGCTCCGCCGCTCGGCACCGCGGGATCCGCCTCCGTGGGATCGGGGCCGTTGAACGTGTAGTGGATCAAGCCGCTCGGCGTGCTCGTGGTGGCGGTCACCAGCAGCGGTCCCACGTAGGCTCCGGGCCCGGGCGCGAAGGTGGGCGCGGCCCCGGGAGCGTTCAGGAAGTACGCGTGCGACGAGACATCGCTGTCGAGGTAACCCGGCTTGAAGGCCCGCGCCTTGATCGTGGTGGCGGAAGGCACGTTGATGGGCGTCGCGTAGGGTGTGGACGCGGAGGTCGGGTCGCTCCCGTCGGTGGTGTACGTGATCGTGGCCCCCGGCTCGGCGGCAAGCGCCACCTCGATCGGCAACGCGTGACCGCCGGCCTCGGGCGAGGCGGTGGGCGCCGAAGTCCGCGAGTTCACCAGCAGGCCCGACAGCACGGCCCCCTGGATCACCGCCGTGCTGGAGTGCAACGACGTGTCGACCAGCAGCGGGTACCGGGGCGCGATCGCGGAGGTGTAGAGAAGCGTGCCGTTCTTCCGGTACTTCACCACCCCGGCCTCCACCGACACCCGGAGTTTGTCCGTGCTTTGAAGGGCGCCGAACGATCCCCGATTCAGGCCGCCCTCATAGATGTACAGGGTTCCACTCGCCATGTACAGGGCGAAGTCAATATCCGAGTAGCCGGAGTTCGAATTGCCGTACGCGAGGCCCGCCATGGCGATCTTCGGGGACACCGACGCGCTCACTTCCAGATAGCCGTCAGGAGAGTCGAGGGCCTTGGTGGACACCGCACTCGCGTCCCAGGCCGTGGTTCCGTTGGTCTTCGAGAGAGTGTTTTCCGTGGAGGCGGCGTTGACGTGCGCGGTCCAGGCGACGTTCTCGGTGGTCGCGGTTCCGAACTTGTAGATCGCGGTGGTCGTGCCGCTGGGGTAGAGCCCGGTCGCCCACGCCTTCGCCTTGAGCGTGGTGTCGGCGTCGATGAGCAGACTCTGGCCCGAAGCGATCACGGCATCGGCCTCCGTGGGCTCCGTCCCGTTCGCGGTGTAGTGGATGGCCGAACCGGGCCCCGCGGTGACCACCACTTCCTGAGAGGCGGCAAAAAGGCCGCTCCCAGGCGTGAACTCCGGGCGCGCCGCCGCCACCTGGACCAGATTCCCCGAAACCACCGCGCCTTTGATTGCCGCGCCCGACGAGTTGAGCGAGGCGTCGACGAGCAACGGATAGGTGGGCGCGAGCGCCGAGGTGTAGACGAGATTTCCGTTCTTGCGGTACTTCACGACACCGCTTTCGACGGAGACGCGCAGCTTGTCGGAGGCCGCCAGGGTCCCAAACGACCCGCGGTTGAGGCCGCCCTCGTAGATGTAGAGGGTTCCCGAAGCCATATAGAGCGCGTAGTCGATATCGCTGTACCCGGAGTTGGCGTTCCCGTTCGCGAGGCCGACCATCGCCACGTTGGGCGAGAGCGAGGCCGAGACCTCGAGATACCCTCCGGGAGAGATGATCCCGCGAGTGGAGATCGCACTCGCGTCCCAGGCCACGGACCCCGTCGTCTTCGAGAGGTTGTTGCCCGCGGAAGAGGCGTTCACGTGAGCCGTCCAGATCACGTCCTCGGTGCTCACGGCTCCGAACTGGTAGATGGCCGCCGTGGTTCCGCTCGGGATCAGTGCGCTCGCGAATGCCTTCGCCTTGAGCGTCACCGTGGCGTCGACCAGGAGCGTGGCGCCCGAGACGATCGTCGGGTCCGCCTCCGTGGGCTCGGCCCCGCTGGTGGTGTAGTGGATGGTGGAGCCCGAAGCACCGGTGACCACCACGTCGAAGGGCGTCTCGTAGATACCCGACGGGTACGAGAACACCGGGTTCGGGACCGCGGCCTGGACGAGAGCGCCCGACAGCACCGCGCCGGACAGCACCGCGCCCGAGGAGCTGAGTGACGCGTCCACCAGAAGCGGGTAGACGGGCGCGAGGGCGGAGGAGTAGAGCAGGATGCCGTTCTTGCGGTATCGGACCACGCCGCCTTCGACCGAGACCCTGAGCTTGTCCGTGGAGACCAGTGAGCCGAACGAGCCTCGGTTGAGACCTCCCTCGTAGATGTAGAGCGTGCCGGAAGCGAAGTACAGAGCGAAGTCGATGTCAGAGTAGCCCGCGTTGGCGTTTCCATGGGAGAGACCCACCATCGCCACGTTCGGAGCGAGAGCGGCGGACACCTCGAGATAGCCGTCGGGTGAGGCCAGGCCGCTCGCAGAGATAGCACCCGCGTCCCAGGCCACCGTCCCCGTCGACTTCGAGAGAGTGCTGCCGTTCGACGCGGCGTTCACGTGGGCGGTCCAATCGACGTTCTGGGAATCGGCGGCGCCGAAGACGTAGAGCGCCTCGGTGACGCTGCTGGGCAGAAGTCCCGAGGTCCAGGCCCGGGCCTTGAGCTGGGTGTCGGCATCAACGAGGACCGCGGAACCCGACGCGATCGCGGGGTCCGCCTCGGTGGGGTCGAGGCCGCTCGTGGTGTAGTGAATCGTCGGGCCGGGCTCGCCGGTGATGGTCACGTTTTGCGCGCCCGCGTACAGTCCGGAGCCCGTCGAGAATGTCGGTTGCAACACCGCCACCGGAACCAGGGTTCCCGAGAGCATGACCCCGCTGATCCGCGCGCCCGAGGAGTGGAGCGAGATGTCCACGCGGAGAGGAAACGTGGGTGCGATACCCGAGGTGTAGAGAAGCGTCCCGTTCTTGCGGTACTTCACGACGCCGCTCTCCACGGAGACGCGAAGCCGGTCGGTCGCGGCGAGCGCCCCGAACGCCCCGCGGTTCAGGCCGCCTTCGTAGATGTAGAGCGTTCCCGAGGCCATGTAGAGCGCGTAGTCGATGTCGGAATAGCCCGCGTTCGCGCTGCCGTGAGACAGCCCGATCATGGCGATGGTCGAACCGACCGAGGCCGGGGTCTCGAGATACCCATCAGACCCATCGAGCGCCATCGTCGACGCGGCGCCGGAATCCCAGGCCACGGCGGGGCTCGTCTTGGCGAGGAACCCAGGCGACGCCGTCGCCTTCACCGCGCCCGCCCACGTCACGGTCTCCGCGGTAGCGCCCTCGATCTGAGCGGCGGAAATCGTGCCGCCCGCCTCCGCGAGCGTCGCCTCGGGAAAGAGAGGAAACGCGAAGGTCAGGGCCGAGGTTCGGATGAGCGTCCCGTTGAGGCGAAAGACGATGGCCGAGCCTTCGACCGCCACTCGGAAGACATCGCCCGCCGCGTACGCTCCCGCGGCCTGCACGGTCGCGCCCCTTTCGATCACCGCCGCGGTCCCGTCCGCGCGAAGAAGGAAGCCGAAGTCAATCGCCTCCAGACCTCTGTTGCTGTCGCGCGACCCGAGCCCGGCCGCCTTCGCGTGATCGGACTCCATCGTGCTGAATTCGAGATAGCCGGGGCCCGACGTGAGCGCGCTCGCGCCTACCGCGGTGTCGCTGAAGGCGTCGCCGCCCACGCGGGACAACGTGGACCCGGACATGACCGTCCCGTTCGCGGGAACCCAGTTGAGCGGCACGGGCGCGGCCCATACATTCGCGGACACGAGAAGGCCGGCAGCGAGAAGCCCCCGCCCCAGGGAGCCTCGCCAGCAACGAACAGTCAACCTCATACGGCCTCCGATCCGAGAATGCGGCTCACCGCGGAGGCGAAGCGAGGAAACGGATGCGGCCCTACGAGTGCGGCAGTGCCACCCACGCCGCGTGCCCTTCCCCCATCGCCCACCGCCCGAACTGATGACCGCGGGAGGCTAGCACATGACTATCCGGTGTCAACCAGAATGTAGTCATAGCCCCGTCATCACTGTAGTCATACTGGCGTCCACACCCTGGATAGTGCTCCTGCAGCGTCAGTGGCGGTGCCTGGAACGCAGAGGTGGAGCGGGGCCAGACGGCATTCGGCGTCATGGCCCGTGACGCGCGGACGTTCGCGGGCGGAGGCCAAAGCACCGTTCCCGAACGAGTGGGGCGGCGCGAGGGCCCAAGCCTCCTCTGACACAACCGCGGAGCGGCAGCTCCGCTCCATTCATTGAAGACGACCTGGGCCCCAAGGGCCGG
>DAORUA010000281.1:0-5232 GCA_035432945.1 Vicinamibacteria bacterium
TCCTTCACCATGCTCATCATCGGGGCGCTGCTCCTCATCGGCTTCCCCGCCATCGCCCTGTGGTTCGCGCTGGCCCAGCCGGTGGCGAGGATTCGCACCCTCGCCGCGGGCGTCCGCGAAATCGCGGCGAAGAACTACGAGACCTCGGTGCCGGTCACGGGCCGGGACGAGATCGCCGAACTCGGTCACGCCTTCAACGAGGCCTCCACGGTGGTGCGCGCCCACGTGGCCGAGGTGGAGCGGCGGGAGAAATCTCTCCGCGACTTCGTCGCCCACACCACTCACGATGTCGCATTGCCGCTTTCCGTGCTGCTCAGCCACGTCACCCGGCTGCGGCAGGGTGCTTCCGAAGGGGCCCCGAGCGAAACCATCGCCGCCATCGCCCAGGAGACCCAGTACATCGCGTCCCTTCTCGCGAACCTGGAGGCGGTGGCGAGGCTGGAATCGGACGCGGCTCTGCAGGAACGCCATCCCGTCGACCTGACCGCGCTCGTCGATCGGGTGGCCGCCCGCCATCGAAGCGTCGCGTCGAGCAGCGGCGTCGACTTCAATCACTCGGCCCCGCAGGCGGCGGCCTGGGTCACCGGCGACGTGACCCTGATCGAGCAGGCGGTGAACAACCTCGTCCACAACGCGATCCAGTACAACCACCCGGGCGGCCACGTGGCCCTCGTGCTCGAGGCCGACGCCACGACCTTCGCCCTGAGGGTGAGCGACGACGGCCCCGGCGTTCCCGGTCCCGACCTGGCCCGGCTCGGCGAAAGCCGCTTCCGGAGCGAGGAAGCGAGGTCGAGAAGGCCGAACGGCATGGGCCTCGGTCTTTCGATCGCGCGCGACGTGGCCCGGCGGCACGAGTTCACCCTGAACCTGGGCAATCGCGCGGAAGGGGGCTTCGAAGCGATTCTGGCCGGGAAACTCAACCGCGAGCCCCCCGCGGAGAAATAGCGACGCGGACTTAGGACTCCCGAAAGGTGCGAACCGTTCTAATCATTCAAGAGGCAGGCACAAATCGCCTCGATCCCTGATTCAAGAAAGATTGAGGAAACGGAAATGAAGAAGCAGACACTAGCGATCGCGATGATCACGGTCGGCACCTTTGGATTGATCGCCGCCGCCGCGGCCCAGGGCCCCGGAGGCGGACACATGCGACACGGGGGCGGACCCGGGTTCGGTCCCGGTGGACAGGGAGGTCCCCCGATCGAGATGATCGCGGAGCGCCTGGGCCTGTCCGATGAGCAGAAGGCTCAGTGGAAGGCCATTCACGAAAAGGCGCGCGAAGCCGGCCAGCCCCTGATGAAGGCGGCGGGCGCCTCGAAGGAAGCCTTCGACAAGGCCCTCGAAGCCGAAAACGCGGATGCGGCCACCGTCGGCCAGGCCGCGATCGCCATGAAGGCCGCCCGGGGCCAGGTGGAAGCCCATCACAAGGCGACCATGGAGGCGGCGAAGGCGATCCTGACCCCCGAGCAGGCCGCGAAGTTCGAGGAGATGCAGAAGCACATGGTGCGTGGCCCCGGCCCGGGCGGACCTCAGAGCCAGGGCATGCGCAAGCGCCAGGGTCCCGGCGAATTGAAGTAAGCGTGGTCGTGTCCTGGATCCCGACCCTCCGCGGGATCCAGGGCTTTCGTTAGAGAATGAGAGGGTGAGCGGAGCACCCCAGGAGTTCGACCTCATCGTCATCGGGTCGGGCCCGGCGGGCGAGAAGGGCGCGGCCCAGGCCGCCTACTTCGGGAAGCGCGTGGCCCTGGTCGAGAAGCACGCCCTCCTCGGCGGCGCCCTCATCAACACCGGCACCATCCCCAGCAAGACCCTCCGCGAGACCGCCCTCTACTTCTCCGGCCTCGATCAGCGCGGCCTGTACGGGATCGACTACACCCTGCGGGAGAACCTCACCGTTCCCGAGTTCATGCGGCGCGAAGTGGAGGTCACGAAGAGCCTGCGCGACCTGGTGAGCCTGAATCTCTCCCGCCACGCGATCGCGCTCTATCGCGGCGAGGCCCGTTTCAAGGACCCGCATACCGTGGTGATCATGCACGAGAATCGGGTCGAGACGCTCACCGCGGCGGTGATCCTGATCGCCACCGGCAGCCGGCCGGCCTGGCCGAAGGACGCGCCGAAGGATCCGAGGCTCTACGACTCGGATTCGATCCTCCACATGGACCAGATCCCGAACGCGCTGGCCGTGATCGGCGCCGGCGTCATCGGCTGCGAATACGCGACCATGTTCCAGGCCCTCGGAGTCAAGGTCACGCTCGTCTCCTCCACGCAACACCTGCTCCCTTTCCTCGACGGCGAGATCGGCGAACACCTTCGCCTTCAGATGGGCTTCCTGGGAGTGGACCTCCGGCGCGGCGCCACCCTCCTCGAAACCGTCCTCGACGCGAACCGGAACGCGGTTCTCCTGCGCCTGTCCGACGGCGACCTCTGGGTCGACCGCGTGCTCTTCGCCACCGGGCGAAACGGCGCCACCGACCGGCTCGCCCTCGAACAGGCCGGCCTGACCGCGAACGAACGGGGCCTCCTCTCCGTGAACCAGCACTATCAGACCGCGGTCCCCCACATCTACGCGGCGGGCGACGTCATCGGGTTTCCCGCCCTCGCCTCCACCTCGATGGAGCAGGCGCGCGTCGCCATGTGCCACGCCTTCGATCTCGGGTACAAGGACCGGGTCTCCCCTCTCCTGCCCATGGCCATCTACACCATTCCCGAGGTCGCCTCGGTGGGCGAAACCGAGGAGAGCTGCGCCGCCAAGGGCATTCCCTGCCTGGCCGGCCGCGCGTCCTACCGCGGCAACGCGCGCGGGCAGATCATGGGCGACCTGCAGGGACTGATCAAGCTTGTCTTCCGCACCCCGGACAAGAAACTGCTGGGCGTTCACATCGTCGGGGAGGGCGCTTCCGAGCTCATCCATGTGGGCCAGACCGTGATGCACTTCGGCGGCGGCATCGATGACTTCATCCGGATGGTGTTCAACATCCCCACCCTGGGCGATGCCTACAAGTACGCCGCCTACGACGGCCTCCAGGCCCTCGCGAAATCCGCTCCGGCGGGGGCATGACGCCTCCCTCGCAAAGCCTCTCGCGGGGTGCGCTGGCCATGATCCTCGCGTCCCTCGCCTTCGCCATAATGGGCGCATGCATCCAGATCTGCGCACAGACCCTTCCCAATGGAATGGTGGTGTTCTTCCGCAACGCGAGCGGCCTCGTCTTCCTCTCGCCCATCCTGATCCGCGGCGGAAGAGAAGTGCTCAAGACCACGCACCTCAAGGAGCACATCTTCCGCGGGGTCGCGGGGCTGTCGTCGATGTACTGCTTCTTCTACGCGATCGCGCACCTGCGCCTCGCCGACGCCACCCTGCTCAACTACACCCTTCCCCTCTTCATCCCCCTGGTCGAGGCCCTCTGGCTCGGAGAGCCGATGCCCGCGCGCCTCGGCGCGCCTCTCCTGCTCGGCTTTCTCGGGGTGGTGGTCGTGCTCCGCCCGGGGAGCGGTGTGGTCACGGTTGCCGCGGTGTTCGGCCTGCTCGCGGGTTTCCTTTCCGCGGTAGCCCAGACCGGGGTGCGGCGGCTCACCAGAACCGAGCCCACGGTACGCATCGTCATCTACTTCGCCCTCATGGGATCAGGCCTGTCGGCACTGGCCCTGCCCTTCGTGTGGGTGACTCCCGCACCCGCGGTGTGGGCAGTCATCGTTCTCCTGGGTCTTTCCGCCACCACCGGCCAGCTCCTCATGACCAAGGCCTATTCGCACGCGCCCGCGTCGCAGATCGGCGGCTTCGTCTACACCGGCGTGATCTTCGCGGCCTTCATGGACTGGCTGCGCCTCGGCCTGACGCCCTCGCCGTATTTCTTCGCGGGCGCGGCCCTGGTCATGGCCTCGGGGGCGCTCATGTTCCGGCTGGCCAGCCGGGGCCCGGTCGTGATCGACTCCGAGTAAACCCCGACCAATGAGAAACGACGCAGCGCAGCACTTCAACGACGCGGTCCGGCGCGACGTGCGCGCGGCTTCCGACCAGTGGCTCGGTCTCGTCGAGTCGTTCGAATCGCGCGGCATCACCTTCGGGGGCACGGCCATGCCCACGTTCCTGCGCCCGCAGTTCGTCGATCGCGACACCTGGACCACCCTCACCTTCGGCGCCACCCAGCTCATCCGCCTGTCCCGGCGGGTGGCGAGCGCCGCCTTCGACGGGCGGCTCGAGGAACTTCTCGACTTCCTCGGCGCGCCGGAATCCCACCGGAGGCTCCTGCGGCTCGAGCCGCCCGGTCCCGACGTCGCTCTCTCCCGGGTGGACGGCTTCGTCGCGGACGGCCGGGTTCGCTTCATCGAGATCAACTCGGACGCGCCCGCGGGCTTCGGGTACGCCGATCGCATGACCGAGGTCTTCGCGGGCCTGCCCCTGGTGAGAGGGATGACCACGACCGATCCCCTCCTGGTCATAGGCTCGACCGAGGCGCTGGTTTCGAACCTCCGCTCGCACGCGCGCGTGCCCAACCCCCGCGTCGCCATCGTCGACCTGAAGACGGTGCGCACCCGGCCCGACCAGGAGATCCTCCGCGAGGAGTTCTCCCGGCGCGGCCTCGACACCATCCTCGCCGACCCGCGGGAACTGGAGATCGCGAAGGGGCGGCTCGTCGCCTCCGGGCAACCCATCGACGTCGTCTACCGGCGCACCGTGATCTCCGAGGTCCTGGCCATCGAGAAGGACGCGCCCGCCTTCTTCGAGGCCTACGCCAGGGGCCTCGCCGTCTTCGTCAATTCCTTCCGCTGCTATCTCTCCGAGGACAAGGCCTTCTTCGCGATTCTCACCGATGAGCGGTTCGCGTCCCTCCTTTCCGAGGGAGAGCGCGCCTTCGTGGCCACCTACGTTCCCTGGACGCGCAAGGTCGAGGATCGAAAGACCGAATGGCAGGGCCGGACCATCGATCTCCTGCCCTGGCTCCACCGGAATCGCGAGCGGCTCGTGCTCAAGCCGACCCACGGGTACGGGGGCGAGAATGTCGTGGTCGGGTCGTCGGTGGACGACCATCGCTGGTCCGGCGCGGTCCAGGCGGCCTCGGCAAAGGGCGGATGGATCGTTCAGGAGCGGGTCGAGATCCCCGAAGAGGAATTCCCGGTGTTCGATGCGCACGGCGAACTCCACTTCGAGTCGCTGAAGGTGAACACGAACCCGTTCTACGTGGGCGGGGCCGAGGTGGGCGCGGTCACCCGCATCTCCCGCGACGCGGTGATCAACGT
>DAORUA010000282.1:0-5225 GCA_035432945.1 Vicinamibacteria bacterium
GGCGGCCGGTAGAAGGGAGGGAGAGAGGCGGCAGTCACGGTGAGGGCCTGGGAGCCTTCCGGGGCCTGGACCGTCGCTTGTCCGGTGAGGACCGCGGTCGTGGCCTTGCCCGAGCCGATCACGATCTCGGCGTTCGGGATGCGGGTTCCTTCCGTCGCATCGAAGACGCCGTTCGCATTCTCATCCAGATAGGCGGTGACCGTGACCGGGTGGGTGACCGGCGTGGGTGTGGGCAGAGCCGAGGGTCCGGTGGTGCCGTCGCCGCAGGAGGGAAGAAGACCGGCGAGCCCCGTGACGAGGGCGGTGCGCAGAATGGAGCGGCTCATTGATAAGCGGCGGATTCTAGCCGTTTCTGCTCCAGCGGACCCGGGTTCGCGCCATTCTTCCCATAACCTTCGCCTTGGCCCCCGCGACCGCGCCTTGAAAAGTGGGAATCCTGGTTTAGTCGAAACCGCTCTTGGGCTAGAGTATGGATTCCCCCTGTCCATTCACCGTTCACTCGGAAGAAAACTATGGCGTTGAATCCCGCGTCCCCGGGAACCCAAAAAACGACGACCTCCGGGTCGATAAAGCGTCCGAACCGCCGCATCACGGCGCGGATCGCCTGTCGGCTCAGCGTGTCCTACGCCGCGACCCCAGGCGAGTGGCGTCCCGCCACCGCCATGGATCTGTCGCGCCTGGGCTGTCGCCTGCGTACGGGCGAGGATCTTCCGCGGGACAAGAAGGTGGCGGTGCGGGTCGAATTCCGGATGGCGGATGAGCCCGTCCTCACCGTGGACGGGGCGGGGAAGGTGATGTGGTCGAGGCTCGAGGGCCTGTCCTACCAGACCGGCATCCAGTTCGACTCGGAGCCGGTCGGCCTGTCCGACCTGCTCGGCATCGCCCGCTAGAGCTTCTTCCTCACCTCGAGGCGGAGACGCTTCACCCAGTGCGATCGCTCGGCCAGGTTCGCCGAGTCCTTGAACTGCTGCATCTGCCCGATCACGTGGAAGGTGGCCTTGGCGCTTTGCGCGAAGGCGAGTTCGGCCTTGTGCCCGAGCCAGCCCGTGCCCCAGAAGAAGTCGTCACCCGCGTAGGCGGCCACGGTCACGTCCCGGTCGACCTTCGCGTACGTGTACTCGCCGCGGATCTTCCCGTCCACGAGCGAGCCGAGGACCGCGGTCACCCAGAAGCCGTCCCTCAGGGTCTCGGTCTCGAGGTTGCGCGCGCCGTTCACCACGACCTGGATCGGGATGGGGGCGTTGGTGCGGAAGCGCAGGATGAGGTCCACGACCTCGTATTGCTTGATGATGACCCCTCCGACCCGCGTGTTCTGACGCCGGATCATGGGTTCGAGGAGGTTGAGCTTGTCGAACTGGAGGTAGGTTCCGGTGAAGTCCACCCGCTTGTTCTCCCCGAAGCCGAGATCGAGCGAGCCGCCCGCGACGGTCACGCCCTCGCCGAGGCTCGAACCATCGGGATCCTCCGAGTCGGCGAACACGTGGCTGCCCCGCGAGTAGATCCCCGAGGCCTTCACCATCGGCTCCGCGGTGCTTCCCTGGTAGAGCGTCCACTGCGCCGCGCCGCCCTGGATCCTCAGGTCCTGGTCCCAGATCATGTTGGTGAGCCGGAAGGGCATGGGCATGCGGCCCGCGTCCACCTTGATGGCGCCGAGATTCGTGCCCAGGTAGGCGATGTCGAGGCGGATGTTCCGCGAGAGGTAGTTGTCCCGGATCAGGGTGAGGGGGAGGGCCACGTTCTCGGGTTCGAGGTTGTCGTCGGTGGAGTAGCTCGCATCGACGCCCAGGCCCATCCGGAGCATGCTCGTCTCGATCTCGAACTTCGGCCGGATCCAGAACCGCGTGCGGCTCGAGGGCACGGGATCGGGCGTGGTGAAGAAGTCGTCCGTCCATTCCTGGCGGATGATGATGTCGCCGGTGATGGGGGCCTGCTTCTGCTGCTGCGCCGACGCGGGCACGGCAGCGAGGGCCGGAACAAGAAGGAGAGCGAGACGGGTGATTCGAGACGCCGCTTTAATGTTCATCTGCGCACGAGTCTAACGGGAGACTCCCGGTTTTCCGGGAGGGGGCCACGGCTCCCGAGGGGAGAGCCGCGGCCCGCGGGGGGATTACCTCGAGCCGCCGCGCCCCGCGAACGGCTTCCGGGCCCCGCCGCCCTCGCGTCGCGCGCGGCTGAATCCCGGGCCTTCGCTGCGCGTGGCCTCGGCTCCACGCAGAGCCTGACGGGCATTCGTGGCCGCGGCCTGGGCGAAACGATCCGCGCCGCCGCGGGCTGCCGCGGTGCGCTCGCCGCCTTCGGTCCTGATTCCCGATCCCACCACCTGCGCGCGCGCCGGACGGGCGCCGCGGTCGTCGCTCGGACGGCTGTGGGGTCGCTGCGCCCCCTGGCCTCCCCGGCCGCCGGCTGCGCCTTGACCGCCGCGATTGGCGCCGAAGCGGGTGTACGGCTTCGGGCTCGAGGAGCGGCCGCGGCCCTCGCGATCGCCGCGGAACTTGGCGGCCTCGGGCGCGTTCGTCTTCTGGGCCGCGTAGTCGAAGTCGGGCAGGGTGATGCGGGGCATGCGGCTCCCGATCGCCCGCTCGATGGCGCGCAAGTCGCCCTCTTCCTCGGGCGAGACGAAAGCGAACGCGTCGCCCTGCGACTGATTGCGGCCGGTGCGGCCCACCCGGTGGATGTAGTCCTCGTGGGTGGGCGGGATGTCGAAGTTGATGACGTGGGACAACGACTCGACGTCGATGCCGCGGGCCGCGATGTCGGTGGCCACGAGGACGGCGAACTTGCCCTCCTTGAACCGGCGCAGGGTTTCCGTGCGCTGCGACTGCGAACGATCGCCGTGAATGCGTCCCGCGTTTACGCCCATGCGAACCAGGAAGTCGGCGAGACGGTTGGCCCGGGACTTGGTGCGGGTGAACACGATGACGCTGCGGATGATCCCGCGCTTCATGAGTTCGGTGAGCAGCACCGGCTTGAGATGCTGGGGGACCGGGTAGGCGGCCTGGGTGATGCCTACCGCCGGCGCCGACTGACGCTCGACGCTGATGGTGAAGGGATCGTGGAGCATTTCGCGCGAGAGCTTGGCGATCTCGGTCGGCATGGTGGCCGAGAAGAACAGGGTCTGGCGCTTCGTGGGCAGGTACTTCAGGATCCGGCGGATGTCGGGGAGAAAGCCCATGTCGAGCATGCGGTCGGCTTCGTCCAGGACCAGGACCTCGAGGTTCTTGAAGTTCGCGTAGGGGCGGCTCATGTGATCGAGGAGGCGCCCGGGGGTGGCCACGATGATGTCGGTGCCGCGGCGCAGGGCGTGCTCCTGCGCGCCCATGCCCACGCCGCCGTAGATGGCGGCGCTCGAAACGGGAGTGTGAACCGCGAGCGCGTTCAGGTGCTCGTCGATCTGGGCCGCGAGCTCACGAGTGGGGGTGAGGATCAAGGCGCGGGTGAAACCCTTGGCCTTTGCGCCGAGCCGATGAATGATGGGGAGGCCGAAGGCGGCGCTCTTGCCGCTGCCGGTCATGGCGCAGGCGAGAACGTCGCGCCCTTCGATCGCGGGAGGCAGAGCCTGCTCCTGGATGGGGGTGGGATTCTTGAAACCGAGCTCCTTGATGCCGCGAAGGAGTTCCGCGGAGAAGCCATACGTGGTAAACGGCATAGTGATCGAGAGGTCCTGACTTTTTGGGGCTTGCGCCCTGATAGGTTGTGGCCGCGAGCGGAAACGAATACGTCCCTATCGCCTCAAAAAGCGGCCTGACACCGGGTGACTCCGCGATGAACGACTCTGCGAATCCCGGATCGTGAACGATTATTCTCTCACGGGCCGTCGGGAGAAGCCTATTTCACGCCTCTCTCCTGGACGATGCGGGGCTCAGCCCTCGACCCGGGCCCCGCAGTCGCCGCAGAACTTCGCCTTGGGCGCGAGCTTCTTGCCGCAGCCTTCGCAAAAGCGCGCGGTCTCGATCTTCGTGCCGCACTCGGGACAGAATTTCTGGCCGAGGGTCTGAGCGCCGCACTTCGGGCACGGTGTCTTTACCGCCTTGGTCTTGACCGCGAGGCGCGCCTCCTCCTCGACCGCGACGTCGTTCGAAACCGCGTGGCTCACCGACGCCGCGCGCAGCGAGGTCTCTTCTTCCTCGGCGAGGGGCGCGCAGTTCTTGCACATTCCCGCATGGCCGTTCCAGCAGGTCTTCTCGCAGAGCCAGTTGCCGCAGCGGCGGCACTTCTTGAAGAGCGGCTTGATCTCCTCGACCGCGGCCTTGAGTGCTTCGTCGTGAGCGGCCCCGCCCACCGCGCGCTGGACCTCGTAGGCGCTGTCCGCGGCCTTGCCGAAAACATCGCCGAGGAAACCGCTGGCGCTCCGGAGCAGCCCGCCCGCCGTCCCGAGCAGGTTGCGGTCGAAGGTCGACATGAAACCGTCGCCGCAGCGCTCGCAAACGAACTTGAACTGGAACCCGACGTCGGTGGAGAGGTCCTGGTAATTCTGGGTGAACTCGATCGGGGGCATTTGCGGAATGTTAGTCCGCCGCGCTATTTCAGTCCGCTCACCAGGTAGAGCGAGTTGAGGAACCGGCTGGAGCTGTACGCGTACGCCTTCCCGTCCTGGGAGGCGGTGAGAAAGGGATCGAAGAGGACGCCCGCTTCGTCGAGCATCCGGATCTGATGCAGCCTGGTGCGGGCGCCCGCGGGGAGGCTCACCCGGTCGACGTACCCGGACTGCCGGTCGAGGAGACCCACCAGGATCGACCCGTCGGCCCCGTAGCGGAGGATCTTCTCGTTCGGCTTCAGCCGCACGAGCGGGCTCGGTGCTTTCCCATCCAGCGGCCAGGCCCTCACCTGTCCATCGACGTCCTGGATGGCCACCCGCGATCCGTCCATCGAGATGGCCCAGGGCGCGCCGCGGCGCGATGTCGGCGTCTCTCCGTCCACTTCGAGCAGGCGCGCGGAAGCTCCCGACGCGAGGTCGAGGCGATGGACCGTTCTCTTCTCCCCTTCGCGCGCCTGGAGGATCACGGCCTTTCCATCCGGAGTGAAGAGCGCGTTCTCGGTCCCGGGCGGCCCGGTCAGCGGCCGCGGCTCGCCCGCGCCGACACTGAGCAGGGAGAGCCGTGTCGGGTCCTTCGGCGACATCGAGAGAGCGTGCTTCGCGTCGGAAGAGAGGGCGAGGGAGAGGCCCGGGCCCAGCTTGAGCGCGGGTGAGCCATCCGTCCCCCGCGCGAAAGACGTGTACTCGTCGG
>DAORUA010000283.1:0-3040 GCA_035432945.1 Vicinamibacteria bacterium
TCCTTCAGCTGCTCGTTGTCGATGGTGGTGGCGGTCCCCCGCTTCTTGACGTCGACGAGCGGCGCCTCGGCCGAGACTTCGATGACATCGGTGAGCGCGCCGATCTTCATGGTGATGGCCAGATCGACGTTCTGGCCGGTCACGACCTGAACCGTCCGGCTCGATCCCGCGAATCCCTGAAGGGCGACGGTGACCGTGTAGCTGCCGTAGTCGAGGTTCAGGAAGCGGAACTCGCCTCCGGATCCGGTGGTGGTGGCCCGGCTGCCCGCTTCGCCGGAAATGGAGACGTTCGCGCCGGGAAGCACTGCTCCCGAATCGTCGGTGACCTTCCCGTAGACGTTGCCGGTGGCGATCTGCGCTTGAGCGAAGGCCCCGCCCAGCGCGAGCAGGGCGAGAGCCAGTAGTCGTTTTCTGATCATTGTTGTTGTTCCTCTTTGGGGGTGTTTCCAGCCTCGGAGCGAGGCCCTTTGTTGTCGCCTGGGTGAGCGGCACGCCCCCCGGAGCGTGCGCGCCGGCCGAAGCGGTCTTCTAGAAGCCCGAAACGCTTCAGCTTTTCCTGAAGCGTCGTCGGGAGAACGCCGAGAGCTGTTGCAGCCCGTTTCTGGTTTCCGCCAGCCGCGAGAAGGGCCGCAACGATGAGGCTCTTCTCGAAACTCGCCAGAATGTCCCGGAGCACCAGGCGGTCGCCCGGCGTTTCCAGGTTGAACCGAGGGTCGAAGAGCGACCCTTCCGCAAAGTGACTCGACATGCCGGCAGGATCGGCCAGCGGGGAGAACCCCGCAATGGAACGGGGATTGATTACGTCATGATTTTGGATTTGCGGCCGGCGGCCGCGGGCGGGCACGGCGCTTGCACGGCGGCAGGGGAATGTTCATGACACCCACCTCCTCCGATGGCCGGGACCAGGCGCGACCAGGCCCCATGGATTTCAGATGGATCGGTTTTCCGGCGCCCGGCGATGGAATCCGGGGGGGTTCTGTAATTGAGATCCGCTCGTCCATCCCGGCCGGGCGGGGCGCGAGGGCGGGGAGGGCGCTATGAGCGAGGGCGTGACCGCGATCCAAGGGGTTGAAGCCGCGGGCCCATCGCCTTGGACAGTGAGCGACGGGGGCTTCTCCGGCCACGGCTTTCGGTTCGGCGTCTTCGATCTCGACACGAAGACGGGCGAACTGCGGAGGGAAGGCCGCCTGATCCACCTGCGGAACCAGCCGTTCCAGGTTCTTTCGATACTCCTGGACCGCGCGGGCGACCTCGTCACGCGCGACGAAATCAAGGCGGCGCTCTGGTCGGACAACGTGGACGTGGACGTGGAGCAGGGGCTCAACTACTGCGTCAAGGAGATCCGCGCGGCGCTCGGGGACGATGCCGAGGCGCCTCGCTTCATCCAGACCCTGCCCCGCCGGGGCTATCGTTTCGTGGCCGATGTGCGCCGCGTGGACGCGCCCAACCGTCCGGAAACGGTCAATCCGGTCGCGGAATCCGGCCACGAAGGCGAACCCCTTCCGGCTCGACGCCGGCTCGCCCTGCTCGGAGCCTCGGCCGCGATCGCCTCCGCCATCGCGCTTTTGGCCCTCCTTCCCGCGCGAGCGCAGAAGCCGGACGCCGCCATCCCGGGCACGCCGGTTCGGCTGGTCGTCCTGCCTTTCACCGACCTGTCCGCGACCCCCGAGGCCTACCTGGCCGACGGCCTCACCGATGAACTCATCGGATCGCTGGGGCAGAACAGCGGAGGCCGGCTCAGCGTCATCGCCCGGTCCAGTTCGCTCGCCTACCGGAACCGCGCCCGGGACGCGGCGGCGTTCGCTCGCGAACTCGGCGCTTCCCACTTCGTCGAGGGCACGGTCCGGCGGGAGGGCTCGGCGGTGCGGGTACGGGTCTCACTCGGCCTCGCGAGCGACGGCACTCAGGTCTGGAACGAAACCTGGGATCGAAGCATCGGCGAGTTCCACACCCTCGAACGCGACGTGGTCGGGGCCATCGGGGCCGGCGTTCACGTGGCGGTGACCGCCGAGCCCCGTCCGATGACCGCGATCGATTCGGAGGCGTATATCGAATACCTTCGCGGCCGCTTCGAATGGAACAAGCGCACGCGCGAGAGCCTGTTCGAGTCGAAACGCATCTTCGAGGCGATCACGAAGGAACATCCGGAGGCGGCGCTCGGCTGGGCCGGTCTCGCCGATGCCTATTCCGTCCTGATGGACCACGGCCACCTCTCGTCGAAAGACGCCTGGATGCGGGCCCGGAGCGCCGCGGAGAGAGCGGTGAGCCTCGACCCCGGCCTGGCGGAAGCCTGGACGACCCTGGGGATGATCCGCGGGCTGTACGAATGGAATGCGACCGGGGCCGGGGAAGCCTTCGCAAAGGCGGCCGCCTTGAACCCCAACTACGCGACGCGCCTCCACTGGCAATCGATCCTGCTTCGAACCGAAGAGCGTTACGACGAGGCGTACGCGAATCTGCGCAAGGCGCGCGATCTCGATCCCCTTTCGCTCGGCATCCGGGTCAACTTCTCGGGGGTGCTCCTGGACCTCCGGCGCGACAAGGAGGCGCTCACCGAAGCCGAGGGAATCGTGAGCGTGGCGCCCGGGTGGGGACCGGGCCTCATGCTTCTCGGCGACACCCTCGCCCGCGCGGGGCGACTCGACGAAGCCGAGGCCGCATACCGGAAGGCGGAGTCGGTGGGCGCGCCCGCGGCCCGGGCCGAACTCGCCTCCTTCAACTTCATGCGGGGGAGGAAGGATCTCGCGAAGCGGGCCCTCGCCGAGCTCGAGACGCAAGCCCGCGCCTCGTACGTATCGCCCTACCTGATGGCGGTCGCGGCCGCGGGCCTCGATCCCGAGCGCGCCTTCCGCGCGCTCGAGGCCGCCTTCGAAGAGAGATCGCCCGCGTTGCGGCTGCTGAGAAGAGACCCCCGCCTCGACCCGATCCGCGCCGACCCGCGGTTCGCGAGGCTGATGAGGGTCCTGTGGCCCGAAGAGGCGTCGAGCCGCTTAGCGCGGTCCTGAGGTCAATTTCCGGGTGTGGGCGTGGCCTTCGCCTT
>DAORUA010000283.1:3140-5216 GCA_035432945.1 Vicinamibacteria bacterium
GCCGCTTAGCGCGGTCCTGAGGTCAATTTCCGGGTGTGGGCGTGGCCTTCGCCTTGGGAGCAGGGCGGACGGCCGGTTTGCCGGCAGCCGGCGCCCCGGTCTTCGTCGCCGCGGGAGGGGTGGCGGGAGCGGGCTCGGAGATGACCCTCGCCTTGGTGATCACCACCGGCTTGACCGGCACGTTCTGGTGCGGCCCCCGGCTCGTGGTGGGCACGGCCACGATGGCGTCCACCACGTCCATGCCCGAGAGCACCTCACCGACCACGGTGTAACCCCAGCCGTCGGGCGAGATGCCGAAGTCGAGCTTGGCGTTGTCGCGCACGTTGACGAAGAACTGCGAGGTGGCGCTGTGCGGGGCATTGGTGCGCGCCATGGCCACCGACCCGCGCGTGTTCGACAGACCGTTCCGCGCTTCGTTCCGCACCGGCGCCCCCGTGGGCTTCTCGTTCATCTTCGCGTCCATCCCGCCGCCCTGGATCATGAAGCCCGGGATGACGCGGTGGAAGGTCGTGCCGTTGTAGAAACCGCTCTTGACGTAGTTCAAGACGTTGCGGCTCGAAAGAGGCGACTTGGAGCCGTACAGCCCGATCTGAATCGTGCCCATCGTGGTTTCGAGCGCGATGACCGCTCCATCGGGGGTGGGCTTCGCCTCCGGCGCCGGAACCTGGGCGGCGGCGGGCGCCGTGGCGGGTGTGGCCTGGGTCGTCGTCGCCTGGGCGGCGAGGACGGCGAGAGCAAGGGCGGATGACGTGAGCATGATCTCCTGAATCTCCTCGAAAAATCGGGTGCGGTGAGGCTAAAGTCTAGCGAACACGGCCGGGTTCCCCTCATGGGCTTAGAATCCGAAGTCTGGTCGGTACTAACGATGGTTCTCTTCAACTACTCCACAAAAGAACTCACGGCGAAGGTCGTCTACTACGGCGCCGGCCTGTGCGGGAAGACCACGAACCTGCAGTGGATCCACGAGCAGCTGCCCATCAAGAACAAGGGCAAGATGCTCTCGCTCGCGACCGAGGCCGACCGCACCCTCTTCTTCGACTTCCTGCCCATCGAACTGGGCACGATCCGGGGCATGAAGACCCGCGTGCAGCTCTACACCGTCCCCGGCCAGGTCTTCTACAACGCGACCCGGCGCATGGTGCTGAAGGGCGCCGACTGCGTGGTCTTCGTGGCCGACTCGCAGGACGCGATGATCGAAGCCAACGCGGACGCGATGAAGAACCTCCGCGAGAACCTGATCGCGAACGAGCTCGACCCCGACAACATTCCGCTGGTGATCCAGTACAACAAGCGCGACCTGCCTAACGCGGCGCCGATCGCCGACCTCAACAAGGTACTCAACACGCGGGGCGTTCCCACCGTGGAGGCCTCGGCGAAGAGCGGCAAGGGCGTCGAGGAAACGCTGAAGGTCGCGACCCAGCTCGTCTTCAAGGTTCTCGCCAACAAGTACGGGAACGACGCCGCGGGCCGGCCTTCCGAAGCGATCCAGCGTCCCGCCTCCCTCGCCGCCAAACCTGCGGCTCCCCCGCCGCCTCCGCCTCCCCCCGCGGCCCCGTCCCTTCCGCCTCCCGCGCGGGTGGCCCCGCCGATTCTGCCCCCGCCCGCGCCTCGCGCCGCCGCTCCGGCTCCGCCCCCGCCGGCACGGCCCGCACCTCCTCCCCCGGCGCCGGCCTTCGCTTCGAACGACGACCTGCTCGACTCGCTGGGCGGACCGGCTCCGGCTCCGGCGTCCGGACTCTCGCTCGACCACGAACTCGACCTCGGGCCTGCGTCGCCTCCCTCTCCGGTCGATTTCGGAGACCCGCTCGACGCGCTCGCGGGGCCGGGCGCGGCTCCCGCGCCGCCCAGCGATCCCTTCGGACCGGAACTCTCCCTCGATTCGCTCGGCGAAGCGCCTCCTCCAGCCCCGGCCGGAACCACCGGCGAGCTCGAGTTGGATCTTGGCGCGAGCGCACCTCCGCCTTCCGGCCCCGGCGACCCGTTCGGTTCGGCGCTCGACTCGCCTTTCGGAGGCCCGCCGCCGCGCAACCAGCCCGCGGCCCTCGATGATCCTTTTGGTTCCGCGCTCGAGCCGCC
>DAORUA010000284.1:0-5212 GCA_035432945.1 Vicinamibacteria bacterium
GGAAGCGACCGGTCGCGCGGTCTTCGCGGCCCGGTTCGCGGTCGCGGCCGGCGGAACGTCGGTGCGATAGGGAGCGAAGGTCTCGAAGAGAGGCGTGATGATGGCGCCGGGGACCGCGAGTCCTTCCGCCTCCTTCTCGGCGAGGCGCTTCTCGATCTGCGCAAGCTGCTCTTCCCAGCCCAGGTCGACCTCCGACGGGGCCGAGCAACCGACACGCGCCGAAGCCCGGGCCCCGGGCCCGACTCCCGGGCCTTGATCGGAAGCCGAGAGAATCGCGGCGGAAGCGAGCGTGACGAACGAGAACGAGAGTGTCTTGAGTATGGGCTTGATCATCGGGTGGCTCCTTGACGGTTGGTCGCGCCTCGCTGAGACGGCGGGACCCACGGGTTGGTTGGCGAGGAAGCGCGAAAGGAAACCAGTCAGTTGAACGCCCGTGTAGGACTGTCCGGCAACGGACGGCGCCGTTCCGGAACCGAACGACATCGCGGGCGAAAGCGCTGGCCGTACAACGATTTGGCCGCGCGGTTGAGACTGCACTTTCGATTGCTTCACAACCGAAGAGACGAGCGTTGAAGCGAAAGGGTTCCCTTCAACCGACCGGGTTTCTCGCCGGTCCCTCGGGGAGAAGGAACGCGCTAACCCGGAGCTTCGAGAAGCGTCTCACCGTTGATCGGGCGCTCTCCTCATCGAAGGCGCGCCCTGCCTCATGAAGGAGAGACGATGCCCGCCCAGAACCTCGCCACGTTCCTGCACGACGTCCGCTTCGCGCTGAGGCAACTCCGGCGCGATCGCGCGTTCACCGTGGTCGCCGTCCTCACTCTGGCCCTTGGAATCGGAGCCACCACCACGCTCTTCAGCGTGCTGCAGGCCGTGGTCTTCAACCCCCTCCCCTTCGAGCGCTCGGAGCGGCTGGTGGACATCGCGACCACCTCACAGGGCGAGCCCGGCGCGATCTCGGCCGGAAACTACTTCCTCATCAGGAACACGGCCAGGTCCTTCGAGCGAATCGCCGCGCGGAGCGGCGCCACCTTCAACCTCGCCGGGAGCGGCGACCCCGAGAGGGTGCAGGCCGCGCACGTGACCGCGGGCTATTTCAAGGTCCTCGGCGCAGCGCCGGTCCTGGGCCGCGTCTTCACCGAGGATGACGATGTCGCGGGGCGCGCGCGGGTGGCGGTCTTGAGCCATCGTCTGTTCGCCCGGCGCTTCGGCTCCGGCCCCGGGATCCTCGGCCGGACCATTCAACTGAGTGGCCAGCCCTACGTGGTGCTCGGCGTCATGCCCGAAACCTTTCGCATCCCGGAGGACGCCACCGAACTGTGGACGCCGCTCGCCCTCATCGAGGTTGGTGCGAGCTTCGACGCGAGCTACCTGACCGTCACCGCTCGACTCAAGGACGACGTCACCGACGCCGCCCTGGCCGCGGACGTTCAGTCGCTGAACCGGGTCCTGCTCGAGGCCGCGCCCCGGGAGAACAACGGGCGCTCCCTCGCGGTGAGCCGGCTGCTCGATCAGATCGTGGGCGACTACCGCCAGCGGCTCTACGTTCTCCTCGGCGCGGTCTCGCTCGTCTTCCTGATCGCGTGCGTGAACGTCGCGAGCCTGCTCATGGCCCGCGGCGCGGCCCGGCAGCGGGAGATCTCGGTGCGGGCGGCGCTGGGCGCGGACCGGCTCCGCATCGCGCGCCAGCTCATGACCGAGGCCTTCGTCCTCTGCGCCCTCGGAACCCTGGCCGGACTCGCTCTCGCCGCGCTGGCCTTGCCCGTGCTCGTCTCGCAAAGCCCCGGCGACGTGCCCCGGCTCGCCGAGGCTTCGATCAACGCCCCGGTCCTGCTCACGGCCTCGGCCCTGGCTCTCGTCGCGACTCTCCTCGCCGGTCTCGCCCCCGCCCTGCGCGAGTCGCGAGCCGGACTCACGGCCGGAGCGGCGCAGGCCTCGCGGGGCTCGGCGGGAAGCGTCCGCGACGGAGTCCGGCAGACCTTCGTGGCGGCCGAGGTGGGTCTCGCCGTGATGCTGCTGATGGGCGCGGGTCTCCTCATTCGAAGCGCCTCCAATCTCGAGCGCGTCTCTCCCGGCTTCGACCCGAAGAACCTGCTGGCCGCGCGGCTGGCCCTTCCCATCGGCGCCTATCCGGGCGAAGAGAAGCCGGCCGCGGCGGTGGCGCGCATGGTCGAGAACCTGGCGGCGCAGCCCGGAGTGGCGGAGGCCGCGGCATCGACCCGGCCGCCCCTGATCGGCGACGTGGGGTACGGCCTGCGGATCGAAGGCCGCGAGCCCATCCCGCAGAACCGGATCAACGCCCGCATGCAGATGGTGACACCCCGCTATCTCGAGACCATGCGCGTGCCGCTTCGCGCGGGCCGGGCCTTCACCAGTGCGGACCGGCGCGACACGGTCCGGGTCATGATCGTGAGTGAGACCCTCGCTCGCCTCGCCTGGCCGGGCGAGAACCCGGTGGGCAAACGGATCGCCTGCTGCGAGGGCCGCCCCGATCAGCCGGTCTGGAAGGAGGTCATTGGCGTCGTGGCCGACACCAAGGCGCGCGGGCTCGCAGCGCCGGGCCTCGCGGAGTTCTACCTTCCCTTCGACCAGGCGCCCTCTCGTTCCTTCGAGGCCAACGGAGGCTCGATCACTCTCGTGGCGCGCCCGTCGGGCATGGGCGCCGAGGCTCTCACTCCGTCGATGCGCGAAGCGGTGCGCCTCGTCGACCCCGGCCTCCCCCTCTATGACATCGCCACCATGGAATCCCGGGTGTCCGCGTCCGCCGCTCTCACCCGGTTCAATCGCCTTCTCCTTTCCTGCCTTGGCCTGGTCGGACTGGCGCTCTCCGCCATCGGCATCTATGGCGTGGTCGCCTACCTGGCCGGCCAGAGGTCTCGGGAGATCGGCATTCGCATCGCCCTCGGGGCCCTGCCCCGCGATGTGGTCCGACTCGTCCTCGGGCAGGGCGCGCGGGCGGTGGGCGCGGGCCTCGTGCTCGGGATCACCGGGGCGATCGCCCAGAGCCGGGCTCTCGAGGTCCTGCTCTTCGGCGTCTCGGGGCGAGATCCGATGACCTTCATCGCGGTGTCGGGACTGCTTCTCTTCGTCGCTTTCGCCGCGAGCGCGCTTCCCGCGCTCCGCGCCTCTTGCATCAATCCCGCGAAGACGCTCGCCGAGCCCTGAGGCGAGCGCTGGCACGATCCATGAAAGGACCTCGACCCTCATGCGACCTCCCTCCATCCTTCTCGCCCTTCTCCTGACGGGAGCCGCGGCCGCCCAGAGCGTCACTCGCGAGGGCGGGCCGGGCGCACTGACCGCCACCTTCATCGGCAACGAGGCCTGGCACATCACTGACGGCGAGTACGCGGTGATGACCGACTTCCCCTACGAAAGCGGCTACTCCCGCTACATGACGTGGGATTCGTCCGGCGTGCCGAAGATCGCGGACCCGGGCAAGCTCCTGATCGTGACCACCCACCAGCACCGCGATCATTTCGCGGCCGAGCTGATGC
This sequence comes from Vicinamibacteria bacterium, assembly GCA_035432945.1. GTDB lineage: Bacteria > Acidobacteriota > Vicinamibacteria > Fen-336 > JAGNNV01 > JAGNNV01. Next base: position 3,492 of record DAORUA010000284.1, read on the forward strand.
CGGGTCTGAAGCCGGGGGGCGTGGTCGGACCCGCGACCGTGCGCGCGGCCGCGGGAAGCGCTGGGCTTCAACCGACCGTGGACACTCGATTCGGGCCCATCCGGGTGCAGGCCATCTCGACACCGCACGCCGGACTCGAACACTACAGTCACGTCATCTCCTGGAACGGTATCCGCATCTATCTTCCCGGCGACACCGAGGAGACGAACAGCGTGAACGAAGCCCGAAACCTCGACGTGGCTTTCGTGACGCCCTGGATGCTCAGAACCGCGGAGCGACAGCGTGCAATCATCGACGCCCGCCGGGTGATCGTGGTTCACCACGAGGCCGGTGAGATCGTCCGGCCCTACCAGGGTTCGATCGTTCCCCGCCAGGGCCAGGTGTTCATCCTTCAGCCCTCCCCGGGGGCGCGGCCGCTCAGCGACTCAGGGGACTGGTGGTGAAGGCGTCTTTGGGAACTTCGCTCGCGGCCACGAAGTCGAGGACCTCGTAGCGCCACGAACCGTCCGCCCGGGCGCCCCACTTCGGGTACTTAACCCCGCCCGCTGAAGCGAGGGGCCCGAACGTGGTGCCGAGCGTGTCTTTGCCGGATCCGAAGAGCATGGGCTCGCCCTTGCGATTCAGAACGAACCAGTTGAGAACGGAGCCGTCGGGGTTCATGACTTCGAGCCGCGCCGGCCCCGCGGCGCGATACGCCAGGGTGGCATCGCGCTTCGCCATTCGGTGAAAGGTCCGGTACACGTTGGCTTCCCACCACCCGCGGTCGGATTCGTACTGCTCCGCGGTGAGGCGCGTGCCCGCCTGCGGGCCGCTCTCGCGGATGCCCTCGCCGTCCCGGATCTGCCGGGAACTCGTGAAATCATCGTTGCCCGCCCAGAACCGCACGCGCGGTTTCGAGAAGTCGTTCCAGATGCGATTCACGAAGGGCCGTGGAATCTCGAGATCGTCGTGCCGCGCCTCGACGTGAACGTACGTCACACCGGCCCAGGCCTCGCGGCCTCCCATCGCGGCGAGGAGCTTCTCGGCCAGGGCCACGCCCGCCTCCGGAGCAACGAGGTCTTCCGAGATCGCGGCGGTTGAGGTTGGCGCGGCGAGAAGGGTCGCGAACGCGACGGGGAGCCAGGATTTCATGCGCGGTCCCCGGAGCAATCCTCGGGCCAGCCTGGGCCCTGGATCCAGACGGCTCTCTGAGGCAACGATCCCCCGAGGCTCCGTCCGTTTGCGGGACATGCGGTCCCAAACGCGAACGATCAACCGGTGAAACGGCTCCAAATCACCGCTTTGGCGCTGGCACGGGACTTGGTACGTCGAACTTCCATGAACGACGTCATGGCCGCGTTCCGCTCCCTGCTCAAGTCGCCCGGCTATACGTTCGCGGCCGCCCTGACTCTCGGCCTCGGAATCGGCGCGAACACCGCGATCTTCACCGCGATCAACGACGTTCTGCTGCGCGACCTGCCGTACCCGGAGCCGGACCGGCTGGTCATGGTCTGGGAGCACAACCTCCGCCGGGACCGGCCCATGAACGTGGTCTCGCCCGCGAATTTCCTGGACTGGCGCGAACGGAACCAGAGCCTCCAGGATCTCGCCGGCTTCTACGACCGCTCCTTCACCCTGACCGGCGCGGGGGATCCCGAGGAGGTCCGGGCGACCGGCGTCACCGCCGACTTCTTCGAAACCCTCGGGGCCACGGCGCAGCTCGGCCGCGTCATTACCGCGGA
>DAORUA010000285.1:0-5200 GCA_035432945.1 Vicinamibacteria bacterium
GTCTCGTCCACGGCTTCGGCCTGCGCTTCCCCGGGACGCGCGCGGCGGCGCGGGACGCCGCGCAAGCCGCGCTCGTTCACTCGGGCGAGGTGTTCTTCCTGCGCCAGGTTCACGGCTGCGCGGTGGCGACCCCGCCGTGGACGGAGCCGCCGGACGCGGACGCGAGCGTGACTGGGCAGCCGGGCACGCTGCTGGCGATCGAAACCGCTGACTGCCTGCCCGTCCTCATCGTGGATCCGATCAGGCGCCGGGCCGCGGCGGCCCACGCGGGCTGGCGGGGCACGGTGGCGCGCGTGGCCCAGAGCGCGGTGCGGGCGATGGCGGACGCGGGTTCAAACGCGGCCGACCTGCTCGTGGCCCTGGGGCCCTCCATCGGACCGTGCTGCTACGAGGTGGGGCCGGAGGTCGAGGCGGCGTTCGGTCCCTGGGGCGCCGGCTTCTTTGTAGCGGGGGCGGACCGGAAACATCTCGACGTGACCGCTGCGAATCTGGCGCAACTCGAGGAAGTTGGGATCGACCCTGCGCACATCGACAGCGTCCGTCACTGTACGAAATGCCGCGAGGACCTCTTCTTCTCGTACCGGCGGGATGGCGCCCACGCGGGACGAATGATCAGCGTCGTGGGCTTTTCGCGGCCCTGGGCTTCCTGACCTTCGGCGGCAAGGCCGGCGCGAGTTCGCACGCGCGCCAGAAGTACCAGGCCGCGACCGAGCCATAGGGCGTGAATCTGCGGGCGAAAGGCACAGCCTGCTTCGGCGTGGGCACGCCGCGTTTTCCAAGGGTGAGGCCAAGACCCTTGCGCACGCCGAAGTCGAGCACGGGCCAGACGTCCGGCCGGCCCAGCCCGAAGATCAGGAACATCTCGACCGTCCAGCGGCCGATGCCGCGCACGCGGGTCAGGCGTTCGATCAACTCCTCGTTCGAGAGCCTCACCGCCTGCGCCCGCGTGGGCACGACGCCATCAAGCGCGTGCTGAGCGAGGCTCTTCACCGCCGCGGTCTTCGCGCGCGACAGGCCGGCGGCGCGCAGGCGATCGTCCGGGGTGGCGAGGATGTCCGCGGGGGCAGGGAAGGGTTTCGGCGCGTAGATCGCGAGGACGCGTCCCAGAATCGTCTCCGCGGCCCGGCCGTTGAGCTGCTGATAGACGATCGACTGCACGAGCGATTCGTACGGGGGCAGGGTGTGCGTGGTGAGGGTGCACGGGCCCACCCGCTCGACGAGAGTCGCCACGCGCGGATGGGAATCGCGCAGGTGAAGGGCCGCAGCCCCGGTATCGTAGGGCGGCGCCTTGAACCGTCCGCGCGTCACTGGCCTTCGACCTTCACGCGGCCCACGAAACCCACGGGCTCGCCCCTGGTGATGGGCGGCGTGCCCACCACGTAGAGCATCACGCCCGCGAAGGGGGCCCGGACCTCGCCCAGGACCTTCCCGAAGGCGTCCTTGACCCGGCCCACGAGCGAGCCCGCGACCACCGCGTCCTTCTGGTCGATCACGGGTTCCCACACCCCGGTGGCCGGCGAGGTCAGGACCTCGGACTTGTCGATCCACACCGGGTTCGCCACTCTCACCGAGGGCGCGGCCATGATGCCGAGATGGTCGATCACGGAGAGAGCCCCGCGCAGGTGGATGTCCACCGATGCTTCGTCGGTGCGGCCCAGGGCGCCGGATTCGGTGGTGATCGAGGGCTTCCCGCGGAGGATGCCGGTCATCGCGGTGTACCGCGAGTCCTTCACGTCCTTGGAGCGGGTGTGATCGATGACGATGTGGTCGAGGCCATAGGCCAGGTTCAGTTCCTTCGACTGCGCGTCCACCGCGGGGTCGTTGCCGGTCATCCAGTACGAGTAGGGCCGGAGCGACTCGTTGCCGTCGCCCGAGTGCATGTCGATCAGGTTCGTGGCCTGGTCGATGACCTCGCGCGTGATCGCCTCGGCGATCCGTTCGCTGATGGTGCCGTCCTTCTTCCCGGGATAGACGCGGTTGAGGTTCTTCCCGTCCGACGACACGTAGATGCGCCGCGCGAAGAACGTCTCGGGGTTCGCCATGTGGACGAGGATGACGCTGCCCTTCATCCTCTGGGGGTCGAGCTGGGGCAGGAGGCGCTGGAGGGCCAGGATCGACGTGTACTCGTATCCGTGAGTCCCGGCGATGAGGGCGAGGATCTTCCCGGGCTCCTTCCCGTGGACCACGCTCACCGGGATATCGAGGCCTTTGTCGACGCCGTCGGGGATGCGGATCGCCCCTGTGGCCCTGGTTCCGCGGGCGGCCGAGGCGTCGCCCACGCGAAGGTCCTGAGCGGGAGCAAGAGGCGCCAGGGAGAGCAGCGCCGTGACCAGCAGGTGTTTCATAAGCGTCCTCCAGAAAAGAGCTGGAGAGACGCTACACGAAGCAGTTGCGGGCGGGTCGCCGCCGTCGCCCTGGGTTTCCTGCTGGCGGCCGGTCAATGGGCCCTGTGCGACTTCACCTCTCGCGCTCACGCCCGCGTCAGCGTGCTGCTTGCCAAGGGCCGCCTGTCCTCGGACAGCCCGCTATCCGCGGTACGCCTCGTCCTGCTCGATCTTGCTCAGCACCCAGTCGAATTCGCCCGAGGTGACGTGGGCGCCGCAGTGCTCGCATCCTCCAGCCATGTTGAGAGCGAGCGGTACGCCGCAGCCGGGGCAGTTCTGATCGAGCCGCGGTGTTCCGCGCGCCCTGGCGCTGCGGATCAGGGTCCAATACTCGGAGTAGCGGCGCGGCGTGGTGCGTGAGCCGCCCACCACGCGGCCGCTCTTCGCCTCGACCGTGTAGTCACAGCCGGAGGCCCAGATCCGAAGGGTCAGGGCGTCGTAGTGCGCGTCGCGCCCGACCCGCGCGAAGCGGAAGTTGTCCAGCCGGGGCCGGGCCATCAGGTTGCGCAATCCCTGTTCCTTGTAGGCCTCGATCCAGTACTGAAAGGAGTCGTACTGCCGGTCCGAGACGAAGGGCCGCAACGGCCGCAGATCCTGGGCGGCCCACGCCGATTGCATGGTGTTGAAGATCAGCCTCAGCCGGGCCTCGATCGATCCCGGGCTGAGTGCGGAGTCCTCGCCCAGGAGGCCGTCGAGATCCTTGCTCACGGTCCTGGAGAATTTCGTCGGCCAGCTCGTGCCCACCTCCTCCGATGTGCCGGTGAAGGAGTGGGGCTTCTCTTCGACGGCATTCACGAGCACGACCGAGACCTGCCAATCGAAGCGGCCATCGCCGACCTGCCCGCACGCTCCGCAGCGCGCATCGCCCCCCGGGCTCGAGGGCGCGCCGCAGTTCGGGCAACCTAACTTCCGCACGCCCGTCCACGGGCGGGTCTGGACCTTCATGTCGCGATTAAAGGTCCACGTCTCGTTGACGTACTGCGTGATCGCGCGCGGCTCCTGGTTGGGGAGCGTTGCGAGACCGGCGTTGACGAGCAGGGACGAAAGGGCGCCAGGAGGCTCCACCGGCTTCGACGGCCCCGAGTCGAGCTGGATATGCAGGTTTGTCTCGAAGGAGCACTCGATACAGATCCGGCCGTTCTCCTCGAAGGCCGCTTCCGGGGTGAGCCCGCCCACGACGACGGCCCGAACGGGGTGACCCACGGGCGCCCGTGTCTGCAGCGATTCCATTTGCGCCTTCGTCCAGTAGGGCGCGAGCCCGGAGAGCGCCCTCGGATCATGGCGCGCCCGCTGACTCTCCGCGTAGAGGGCGCATGCGAAGTCTTCGAAGAGAACCAGAGAAAAGCCGGGATCGTGCTTGAGGACAAGCCTCTCCACCTCGTGCCGCATCGAGGGCGGGACGACGGGCGGCCGTGAGGAGACGGTCATGTCCATTTGCGCGCGCTGTCCTATTTCGGCGCGAAACAGCCAGACCACCGCGCCTATCACGAACCCGAGGAAGATCAGGATGGCGGGCCCAGCGACGGGGTCCCACCCTGGGGATCCTGAACCGCTCGCGCCGCGGCTGCGCGAAGACGAACTGGAGGACGAGCTGGAGGAGGAACGGGATGATCTCGCCGAGGAACCGGACCCGCTCGACCCGCTGCTCCTCGAAGACGAGCGGCTCGAATACGTGTTGCCGCCGCCCGGACGCGCGGAAACCTCGATGGGGAGCCAGGCAAGAAGGGCCGCGCCGAGGAGCAGTCCCGCGAGGATTCCGGGCCTCACTGAACCATCTCGTCGAGATCGGCCAGTTCGTCCACATCGTCGGACCGGGACGGCAATTCAGCAGCGAGAGGCTCGACGAAAAGTCGAACTGCAGCCGCGAGGCCCGCGGCGTAGGGCGCGCTCCGCGCCGACTCGACCACGCGGCTCATGAGAGGCGTCCACACATCCGGAGGAACCATGTCCGTGATCCCCTTGTCGGCGACCACGACCGCTTCACGTTCGAGCAACGACAGGTAGAGAAGCACCCCCGTCCGCTCGCGGGTCAGACCCACGCCGCGTTCCTGGAACGTCGCATGCGCGGCGCGCTCCACCGACTCACGGCGCTTCTTCGGGGAGGCGAGAACCCGGGTGAAGTCAGGAATCGCTCCCGCGAGGAAGGCGGCGCAGGCCCCGATGATCGCCGGTTCGAGGAAGATCGCGTCGAGCGGGAATTCGTACGGGCTGAACAGTTCGAATCCCAAAACGCCCCAGGCGACGACGGCGCCGAAGAGCAGCGGGCCGCGGCTGTAGGAGTCGGACCGCGACCGCACGGCGACAACAAGTTCCGCGCGGCTCTTCGCCTCGACCGCGCGCACGGCCTCGCGCAGGAGCACTCGGTCGGCGTCGGTCCAACGCATCGATCACCATGGTACCCCTGATTTCGAGGGCGCTCCCGTTTCCGAAAGTCTCGAACCGGTCGCCGTTGACGATGATGGTGGTGTGTTCCGCGAGGCCGAGGCCCAGATACTCGGGGAACTTCTTCACCACCTCAGCGTCCGGCCCCGCGGGCCAGCGCGCAGCCTGCCCTTGGGGCACGGCGTTCGTGCCCCGCTCGCGACGACGGTTTGGGCGGTCGTGTAGTCCGTTGGGTAAACGGCTGCGGAGTCTTGCGGGCGGGCGACCCGGGGGTCGCCCCTACTAGACGATCGAGCCTTCGAGGAACGCCTTCAGCTTGCGGCTGCGGGACGGGTGGCGCAGCTTGCGCAGGGCCTTCGCTTCGATCTGCCGGATCCGCTCGCGGGTGACCGCGAAGTTCTGGCCGACCTCTTCGAGGGTGTGCTCGTTGCCTT
>DAORUA010000286.1:0-2576 GCA_035432945.1 Vicinamibacteria bacterium
GCCCCGGATGTGAACTTTTTCATCCAGTTCGGATCGGAGTCCGTGGAGGCCTACGCGACCGCGAAGGGCTATCTCGAGGTCTTCGCGAAGACGGGCGTCAAGGTGATCAAGCCCGGCTGCGGCGCCTGCATCGGCTGCGGCCCCGGGATCTCGGAGAACAAGCAGCAGGTGACGGTTTCCGCGATCAACCGCAACTACCAGAACCGGTCCGGCCCGGGAGCGCTGTATCTCGCCTCGCCGCTCACCGTGGCCGCGTCCGCGGTGATGGGCCGGATCGCCGCCTACGATCCGGAGATGTTCGGCTAGCCGCCGGTGATGCCCGCGATCCAGCGGGGCGCGATGGCCTTGTATCCGGAGGCGAAGGACTGGAGCACCTTGCGAGCGTTCGTGGCCGGATCGATGACCACGATGTCCGTGCCGCCGGTGGCCGGGTTCGACTCCGCGAAGACGATGCCCTCCTTGCTCCAGTCGGGCACCGAGCGGAAGACCGGCCCGGACGCGACCACGGTGGGCGTGCCGCCGGCGATGGGGACGGTCAGAATGTCCCAGGCGCCGCCAGGGACGCTGGCCGAAGTCAGTCGGCGGAACGCGAGGGTGTTGCCGTCCGGCGAATAGTCGGGGCCGGAATCCGACCCCACCAGATAGAGCGAGTTCGGAAGCAGTTCGCCGACGGGCCCGCCGTCCGTGACCTTGGTCTGGCTGACCTGCGAATTGCCGATCCAGATCTCGCTCTTTCCCGGACCCGTGGAGGCGATCCGTTCGTACGCCGCGCGCGTCATGGACGGGTTGATGCGGGCTCCCAGCAGCCGGACGTTGGCGTCGAAGATGATGAGCTGGTTGTTCGTGGCGTTGCCGTCGATGGTGTACAAACCCTCGGGGTCCCCGTCGGGCGAGGAGGTGTGGACGAGGAAGGTGCCGTCCGCGGACCAGTCGACGCCGCTGGTGGTCCAGCCGTCGGGCAGGAAGGGGCCTTCGATCTGACGGGCGAGGTTCACCAGCAGCAGGCTGACCCGATCGAGTTCGTCCAGGCGCCCATCCCGGTTCGAGTCGCCGACGACCCTGCGCAGGGCCACCCGGTTTCGATCCAGGGAGGGCGAGGCGCCGAGGGCCTGGCAGCCCGCGCACGTGGTGAGACGGGTCGGCTGCGAACCGGGCGTTCCGACGGAAAACAGCTCGAAGACGGTGGTCGGCTTCGAGGACCAGGCGTCGGAGGCGAGGAACACCGTGTCCAACGGGGCCGGGGTCGCGGTGCTGGACAGGGAGGGAATGACGGTGGGGGCGACGCCCGCGGTGCAGGCCGGGAAGGCCATGATCGCGAGGGCCAGGATGAAGAATGCGCGCGAACTGGAAATGAACCTCATGTTGGCGACACGCTACGCCCGCAATTCGCGGGGCGTCAAGCAGCCGCGGGGTAGAATCACCCTCGAAAACATCCACAAGGAGCAGGACCATCAAAGCCACGAAAGACATCTTCATCCTGGGCGGCGCGCGAACAGCCATGGCCGAATACGTCGGCCACTTCAAGGACATCAACGCGAACGCCCTGGGCGCCCACGCGATCAAGGCGGCCCTGGAAAGGTCGGGGGTTCCCGCGGCCGAGGTGGAGCAGGTGGTGATGGGCAACGCGATGCAGACATCGGCGGACGCGATGTACGGCGCGCGGCATTCGGCCCTCAAGGCCGGTCTCTCCATCGAGACGCCCGCGCTCACCGTGAACCGCCTCTGCGGCTCCGGCATCCAGTCCGTGATCTCCGCGTCCCAGCTCATGCTCCTTGGCGAGGCCGAGGTGACGGTGGCGGGGGGCATGGAGAACATGACCCAGGCCCCGCACGTGATCCGGGGCGCGCGCGACGGCTTCAAGCTCGGCCAGGGCGCGCTTGAAGACAGCCTCATGGTGGCGCTTCTCGACACCCATTGCGGCCTCTACATGGCCCAGACCGCGGAGAAGCTCGCGACCAAGTACGGCATCGACCGCAAGGCCATGGACGAGTTCTCGCTCCGCTCCCAGCAGACCGCGGCGTCCGCCAAGGCCCGCGGGGTGTTCGACGAAGAGGTCGTCGCGGTCGAAGTGAAGAAGGGCAAGAACATGGTCGCGGTCAAGGACGACGACCACATGCGCGCCGACACCACCATGGAGTCGCTCGCCGGGCTCCGGCCTGCCTTCGGCAAGGACGGCATGGTCACGGCCGGAAACGCCAGCGGCATCGTCGACGGGGCCGCCGCCCTGGTCCTGTCCACTTCGAAGTCGCGCGGCCATGGCAAGCCCATCGCCCGCGTCGTCTCCTGGGCCGTGGCGGGCGTGCCGCCCGAGATCATGGGCATCGGTCCCGCTCCCGCGTCGCGCAAGGCGCTCGCGGACGCCGGCCTGAAGCTTGAGGACATCGACCTCATCGAGGTGAACGAGGCCTTCGCGGGCCAGTACCTCGCGGTGGAGCGAGAACTCGGCCTCGACCGCAACCGGGTCAACGTCAATGGCGGCGCGATAGCACTCGGCCATCCTCTGGGAGCCTCGGGCACGCGAATCCTGCTCACCGTGGCCCTTGAACTGCGTCGTCGCAAGGGCCGCTACGGCCTCG